>NZ_PNCZ01000019.1:0-49853 GCF_005887425.1 Pseudoalteromonas sp. S2721 | reverse complement strand
ATACCGTACTTATTAGCGACCTGTGATCTGACCCCGATAAAGTAGACACGGGGTTTAATATTTCCAGTTAAAAACAAAAAAGCGTTGCACCATGGCAACGCTTTTATACTATGTTCTTGTAACTCGTAACTATCAATTCTGCGCTAAATAGTCCAACACCACCTGATGATGGTCTTTGGTTTTGAACTTATCAAACACATGTTTGATTTTACCGTCTTGGCCTACAAGGAAGCTAATACGATGAATTCCTTCGTATTCTTTACCCATAAACTTCTTGTAACCCCAAATACCAAAGGCATCAGCAATCGCGTGATCTTCGTCGGCTAATAAATCAAAGTTAAGCTCTTTTTTGGTTTCAAAATTCTTTAAACGCTTGATTGGATCTGGGCTGATACCTACAACACGTGTATTTAATTTAGCTAGCTCAGCTTTTTCATTACGTAAGTTTTCTGCTTGCACAGTGCAACCTGGTGTTGATGCTTTAGGGTAGAAATAAACCAGCACTTGCTGCTCTTTTAAAAGATCAGCGAGTACGATAGTTTCGTCATTTTGATTTTGTAAACTAAAAGCTGGGGCTGTGTCGCCTGCTTGTAATGGATTAATTGTTTTCATGCTTTGCTCCTTAGCGAATGCGTCTGAAAATATAATCTACGTTCAAACTACGAGAAAGATCTTCAAAGCTCACTTTAAAGTTATCAATATCGACTTCAACAGGAATATTAAACTCAAGTTCACAGCGCATTTTAAGCTCGTTATCTTCATCATAAGTGTCTGATTTAAGAGAACAAATGCTGATGTTGTTATCAGCAAAAAAGCGCGTAACTTTACTTAATGTTCCTGGTGTATCAATACCTGTGTATTCGAGGGTGTAACCGGCACAAAATTCACATGCAACATGACTTGCAGTGCGTTTCATCATGGTTAAAAGGCCTAGCTCCATTCCTTTAGTTGGCAAAGTATGTTCAATGCGGCTAATTGCCGACATATCACCTGCTAGTAGCATGATAAAGGTGAACTCGTTGCCCAAAATAGCAATGCGACTGTCAATTATATTGCAATGGCAATCACTCACTAACTGAGTTAATTCGCTGACGATACCGGGTCTATCTTCGCCAATCGCAGTGAGTACTATCTGATGATTTGTAAAAGCAGTCATGGAATTTTAAATACCTAGTAATTAACAATACCAATGGATATAAGCTTGATTAAGCTTTAATTTCACGTGAGTTTAATACCGCACGGCGGCGAAGTTTAACATAATTTGCTTAGTTAACGATAGCGACGATTAATTAAGCCGTGAATAAAGTGCGCTCTTTCTTGTTTTTAGGGGCATCAGAAAGTACCATAGTTAAAATTTTGCAAGGCGATAAGCATTCAAACACGTTACGCTAGCCCAATCTATTCGGGTTTTTTGCATAAAAACAAGAAATGTAAAGTTAAAAGTGATTTTACAGTGAACCAAATCGGTATTACCCACTCATATATTTGTTAAAAGAATTAAGGGTTTGCTAAGGAGAAATATCTGTGCAGTATTGGATCTCAAAGGCGCTTGCTGTAAGCGTAGTGGTAAGTTTAACTGGGTGCGGTGTATTTACCGACGAAGCGCACCACAAACGCAATTATCGTGCTAATCAACCAGTCAAAGCACCTGAAGGTTTAGCGCAACCGGCTCAAGATCCGACATATAAAATGGACGTTGCGCAATACGACAATAACCCTGAAGCGAAAAATTACCGTCCGCCAGCACAGGTTATTACCATTGCTCAAGGTAGTTGGGTAGAAGAGGGTGACAAAGATGCGCGTGTTTATTTTGATAAAAACGACGGTATTGTTGATTTAGACGAGTTTATTTGGGACTCGATCCACGCCGTGTTGAACGAAAAAAATACTTCTGCAATAAAAGAAGATAAGCTTTTAGGAAGTGTTGAAACAGATTGGTACACAATTATAAAGCCAGAAGATGGTTGGTTTTGGGAAAGCGAAACCGAAGTATCACAACAACGTTTCTTATTTACTATTGAAGAAAAATCGCACCAACGTACTGCGTCATTAAATGCTAAGTTAGTAGATTATAAAAGCGATAGTCAACCACTTACACCGCTTTTACAGCAACAGCTAGAAGTGCGTGCGTTAAACCAAGTTGTCGCTGAATTTGATTATCGCTATCGTCAACTTGAAGTTGAAATGCGCAAAAAGCAAGGTGTTATCTCGTTAGAGATGGGGTTTGATGACAAAGGGAATGCAGCTTTAGTGACTGAGCAGGACTACTTTGCTGTGTTTGAGCGTTTTTCAGGTTTCTTAGAGCGCTTATCTTTCACTATTGTAGAAATTGACCAAGATCGTGGCTTGATCACGGCTGATTATAAAAAGCCAGAATCAAGCGTATGGGACTCAATTTGGGGTGAAGAGTTAGCTGAGCTACCAATTGAAGATGGCCAATATCAAATTCTTGTTAGTCGCACTAAAGAAGGTGGCACAAGCTTAACGTGGATGGATTCTGCAGGCACAATTCTTGAGCCAGGAACAATGAATGATCTCCAGCAAGCATTAGAGAATGCACTGCGTCAGCGCGGTATTAATATTTAATAATTATAATAGTTAAAACCACCACAAAAAGAGCTTAGCCGCTCTTTTTGTGGTTTTTACAGGTTGAAAATATGTCTAACTTAAACACAGCCCATCGCAGTGACTTGCGAACCTTGTTTACCTTTTTCGTTCCCTCACTTATAGGTGTCTTCTTGTTTATGACGCCGGTACCCATAGGTGAGGCAATGACCATTCCGATTGCTGTTATGGCAAAAGCTGTGCAGGCGTGGATAGCTCCTTTCGCGCTTGGTTTAATTACGAGCATTGTTTGCATTACCGGTATTTTATCTTTAGTGATAAAGTTGTTTAAACCCCAGCCATTACTTAAGTTCTTTTTAATTAAACATTTATTTGATGTTAGTTGGCTTTGGCTGAGTGTTCGATTACTGGGTATGGTTTTTATCGTTTTGACCTACACAAAACAAGGGCCTGAAATGATTATTTCCGGTAATACCGGTGCACTGGTTTTAAACGACTTGTTGCCTGTGTTGTTTTCTGTGTTTGTTTTAGCGGGCTTACTATTACCGTTATTATTAAACTTCGGCTTGTTAGAGCTAGTCGGTACCTTATTAACTAAAGTGATGCGTCCACTTTTTGGTGTGCCAGGTCGCAGTGCGGTTAACTGTGTAGCATCTTGGTTAGGTGATGGTAGTGTGGGTATTTTGATGACCGCTCGTCAGTATGAAGATAAACATTATACACAACGCGAAGCTGCCATTATTGGTACTACTTTCTCTGCAGTATCAATCACCTTTTGTTTAGTTGTTATTGGCCAAGTAAAGCTTGAACACTTGTTTGCACCGTTTTATTTAACAGTGTGTTTGGCGGGTTTTGTTGCGGCATTAATTGTGCCTCGCTTACCACCATTACGCTTCAAAAAAGACCTATATTTTGATGGCTCAGAGCCAGATAAAGACGCAGAATCAGTGCCTGAAGGTAAAACATTAGTCTCTCATTCACTTGATGTGGCGCTTGCCAAAGCACGCACTGCACCGGGTTTTGCTGGTACAGTGAAAGAAGGTCTACATAACGCCTTTGATATGGTATTCGCTGTGTTACCTGTCGTTATGGCTGTGGGCACATTTGCCTTGATTATTGCTGAATATACGCCAATTTTTGAATATATGGGCAAGCCGTTTGTGCCATTTTTAGAGCTATTACAAGTACCTGAAGCTGAGGCCGCAGCACAAACAATTATGGTCGGATTTGCTGATATGTTTATTCCGTCAATTCTTGCAGCGGGTAGTATTGAAAGTGATGTAACACGGTTTATTATCGCAGCAATGAGTGTGACGCAATTGATTTATATGTCGGAAGTGGGAGCACTGCTTTTAGGTAGTAAAATTCCGGTTAATATTATCGAATTGTTCTTCATCTTTATTTTAAGAACTTTAGTGACATTACCGGTGATTGTCTTAATGGCACATTGGTTAGTTTAATCTTAGCTAAAGCATTAAATAGAAAAGCCCTGATTATTCATCAGGGCTTTTCTTATCTTCATTATCATCGCTTTTAGGCACTTTGAAGTCCATTTTTGCTGCATGTTTTAGCAACATAAGGTTACCAATTACTACACCAAACACAGCAACAACAATGGCTATAATTTGCCAAGTTTCCATCTTGAAATCCTGCCGATATACACAGCGATATAGTAGCACTTAAAATCGTCTTGCATAAGACAGTGAAATAAAATCAAGGCCAGGGTTAGGGCTCTTGAAACCCGCATTTGAGTAATGTAAATATCTAAGTGCTAAGGTTGAGTCGTCACCTAAATCTGCAACTAGACCCAATCTATCTTCAAACTGATAGTGAGTACTAACGTTTTTGCCTGCAAAACGGGTGTCGTCCAACAGTGAAACGCCAATCCCAAACTCCACATAAACAGGCATGTTTTTCACATTAAACAAAGGGTATTGGATCACCGGAGACATAGCTAACACGATATTAGTTTGATGTTTGTTGTCTTTGCCATACTGCCAAATATTAAAACTAGATTCGAAGTACAAGCGGGCGTGTTGCAAGGGCAACTTTTCATTGGGTACATGGTACTGATAGGCCAGCTTTAGACCTTTTACATCACCTTCACCTTGAATGTAATCAATGGCATAACCATGATTTGAAGCTGAATAACTTGGTGCTGCTAAAAGAGCAGCTGCACTCAAAATAAGTGCTTTTAATGGCTTTTTAAATTTCATTTCGGTACTTCTCATTATGTCGATGAGCAAGTAAATAAGGCGGTGTTAGGGGCTTTTCAATGTGCAAAAAAACACAGAAGCTGTGCACATTCTCATATTTTTTAGCAATTAGCTGAAAACTATGGAAAAAATCGATTGGTGCTTAATTGGCATTAAAACAATGTCAGATTGTTTCTTTTTTTGTGGATTTAATATCGGTATATTAGCGAAAATTTTCGTTTAGAGGTGAACACGATGACCAAACTAGTTAACTCATTTTTGCTAATTGCAGCATTTTTTGCTGCATCTGCTTTTGCCAGTGAAGACCGCTCGCCTAAGCAATTATTAGAATCAGTCACTGCTGATTTATTTGTTGATATCGCAAATGTAAATGCGAAAGGTGATGCAAGCTCAGAAGCAATGGCGAATATTGTTGAAAAACGCTTATTACCACATATGGATATTAAGTTTGTATCGTATAAGCTTTTAGGTAAGCACATTAAAGGTCTGCGCCGTGAACAAGCCGTTGATTTTATTGCTGCGGTTGAGCATTACTTAACAGTGACTTATGCTGGCGCGCTAATGAAATACACAGGCCAAAAAGTAATTTTTGATCAATCACAACTCATCGACGACGGTTATGCAACTGTTAAGACACAAATTGTTGATGACAATGCGCCAGCTATAGATTTGCACTTTAAATTACGCCAAGGCAAAGACAAGCAGTGGAAAGTATACGATATTGTTGCTGAAGGTATCTCACTGTTAAGTGCAAAGCAAAAAGAAGTGCTGCAGCGCATTAGCCAAGTTGGCATTGATGAAGTGACACATGAATTAGCAAGTAAGTAAGTCAGCTAAAAAGCGCGATTACCTTCACCTCATCGGGCTTTTTAGTTACTTTCAGTCTCCAACCAAGCAGTGAGTACCGTCCATGTGCCGCTGCTTTTCTATTTTCTTTAAAAATCACCTACTTTGCGCTAGCACCTGTAACCCTCTGTGGTAGAATCATACTACTTTTCTTGTTTACCAGAGTATCTATCAGATACTGTGTTATTGGTCGCAATATTAAGCAAACTGTCAGTTAAATTTTGCTATAACTAATTGCTTAATAAGACATCGAATAATGTGCAGCGGAGTTGTGTTTTTTTAATGGAAAATGTACTGATTTGGCCAAAGGAATACCCGTTACTGATCAAAGGATTAGCTGAGCAAAACGGGGCTTATATTTTAGACGCTTTAGAAGCTTGGCCGGCATGTCGTTCTACTAATGAAGATGACGGTGTGTGTACGACGGTTCTTCCGCCTATTTACTATCTTACATGGTTGACTCCTCTTGAACCGTTTGAAGAGTGTTATTTCCAACACATCTCTGAATTTGATGAAGCTGCGCTGCATTACATTAATGCTATGAAAGCGCACTTTTTAGAAAACGACTACACCCCTGAGAGTCTTGTTTTAATGTTATGCCAGCGCTTAGAGAAATACGCTAGCGCATTTGCTCAATCGGCTGTTAAAACACCTATAACTTTGATTCACCAGTTATTTAATCGGCGCTATTTCACTGTGATAGAACATGTGCTTAATCACGGTGCAAAAATGTCTGCGGACGATGTATTAGAACTGTGGACCGAAGTTGACTTTAGAGAGCGCTTTAGTGGTTTTATCCCTGATTCAGTGGCTGATCTTGAATCATTAACGGCGCTTGCAGCTGAAAAAGTTGCTCACGGTGAAGATTACTTCACCTTACTAAAACTTGTATCACCTGATGTTGATTCCGCATCGTTACTTGAACAAGCTTTACTTGCTCATTTAAGCCACGAAAATGCAAAACAAACCATGGCAAAGCGTTTTATTGAGCAAGGCGCAACAGGTGCATTAGCTGACGAAAACGGTAAAACAGCCTTTATGTGGGCAACCGAAAAAGGCTATGTGAATGTGGTTGAGACAATACTTGAACATCAAGATAAGAAGGCCCAAGACAACAAAGGGAATACAGCATTACATTACGCCGTATTAGCCGAGAATGGACCTTTACTGGTGTTGCTTTTAAAAGCGGGCTATGACTTTAGAGTTCGTAACAACGATGGTCTAAGTTGCTACCGGTTAGCTGTAAGCATTAAAGCAGATAACTTAGTTAAATGCCTTGAGCATGACTTTGGTATTAAAGAGCTTTCGCCAGAAGGGCAGTTTGATCGCGTTAAAAAAGTGCACTTACTCCACGCGATTGTAACTGTGTTACTACCTGTGCAGTTGTTCTTCTTTTTTGACGATAGCATTGCTATTAAAAGTGAGTTAACGCTGGGCTTTACATTAGTTTCTATCTTATGCTTTTTCTTTGCTACAAGTTTAAAACGCTGTGCGCTGTACCCGCATATTCGTCATCCATGGGGGCTGTTTATTTTAAGACTGTTTTCACTATTTAGCTTAATTGGCCAAGTGGGTCTGGCAAGTATTGTCGCGCTAGCCACCTTAGCAGAGTTGGTGTGAACGCATAAAAACTAAATAAAGTGACATAAAAAAACGGCAACCTTGGTTGCCGTTTTTTGTTTTACTTAAGCTAAACGAAAGTGCTTATTTATCGTGCTCATGTGCCGCTTTTTCTTCGGCCAGCTCTTCTTTTAATTTACGTATCTTAAGGCCAAGCTCTTGCCCGCGATGGCGAGCATAATAAGTGCAACCAATAAACATCAGACTGGCAAAGATTAACTCAAGTAATACCCAAATCAGCTGTTCTTGTGCGACCCATAGTAATGTAAAACCATGGATAAAATAGAACATCACGATAAAGTTTGCCCACGCGTAGGTATAAGGCTTATCTTGAATAATCCCTTTTAGTGGTAATAGAAGAGGGAGTATATAAACAACAAAGATAAAGCCGTTACTGTGGCCTTCTCTTGGGGCAATTAAAAACAACCAAACTGGCATTAAAATTAATAAGCCGATATAACCAATCAGTGCAAAACGTTGGAATCGTTTAGTAATTGGCTTTTTGGCAACAGGCTGATTTAGCTTTGGTTCCAAGCTCATTGTAATTTACTCGTAATCAGTGCCAAGCGTTTTCCAACACTTTGGCAAATTTTAATTTCGTCTTTACTTAACACATTGCTGTTATTGCTACCGGCCACATGAGTCGCACCGTATGGCGTACCGCCAGTTTCAGTTGCTAATAACTCAGGTACCTCATAAGGCACGCCAAGCAACATCATGCCGTGATGTAACAACGGCAGTGATAGATTCAACAAGGTAGCTTCGTTACCACCGTGCATACTGCTCGATGACGAAAATACACAAGCAGGTTTATCTATTAGCTGACCTTTAAGCCATAGATCACTAGTGGTTTCCCAAAAGCTCTTTGCTTGTGAGGCCATCATGCCAAATCGAGTAGGGGTGCCAAAGGCCAAGCCATCACAATTAATTAGATCATCTTTGCTGATCACAATATCGTGTGGCTGACGCTTTACAAACGTGCGCAATAAAGCAGTTGCTCCTTGTTGCTCAATCGACTCGGCTATCTCATGTGCCATTGCTTCTACAGAGCCATGGCTTGAGTGGTATAGCACAACAATGTTTGTAGTCATTAAAGTACGCTTAATACGTTTTCTGGTGGACGACCTAGAGCAGCTTTGCCGTTATTTTCAACAATTGGGCGCTCGATTAGCTTTGGATTGGCAGCCATTGCAGCAATTAATTTGTCTTCGTTTTGCTCGTTTTTAAGCTCAAGCTCTTTGTAGATGTCTTCTTTAGTACGCATTAATTCACGCGCTGAAGTAAAGCCCAATTGGCTAATTAAGGTCGCAATTTGCTGCTCATTAAGTGGTGTTTTTAGGTATTCAACAACACTTGGTTGTACGTTATTGTTTTCTAATAGGGCAAGTGTTTCACGCGATTTTGAACAACGTGGATTATGATAAATAGTCACAGACATGGTGTGTTCTCACATTTAATAATTTGGCTTATTTTAGGGCAAGCGCTGCGAGACTTAAAGTCTCGCAAGCTCTTTTTGTAATTGACGGTATTGCGTGAGTAGGGCTTTTAAACGTTGTTGTTTAACTAATTCTTCAGGCTCAACAAAGTTTAGTGCTTTTTGAATTTCATCAGCTGCCTTTAAATAAGCACCATACTGGGCCAGTACATTGGCATGCGCTTCATGATAAGAAGCCATATTCTCTTGCTTTTTGTAGACATCAGCAATCAGCTCTTTGGCAAGGTTGTTCTCAGGTTTTGCTAACAAGTAAGATTTTAAAATACGTTCAGCAAGGTCAAATTGTTTTGCTTCCATCGCAGCATTTGCATAGTTTAAGGCAATTACCTGATTGTTAGGTCTATCGATATCTAACTTAGCTAAAAATTCCACCGCTTCATTCGCTTTACCTTGCGCAATGAGTAAGTCAGTGTGTGTGTCTATATAAAATAAGTTCTTTGGATCTTGCTCTAGTAATGGGTTCAAAATGCTGGCTGCTTCATCAAGCTTTTTTTGATCCAACAAGCTAATACCCAAACCATATTTAAGTGCAGTGTCGTTATGAACGGTATTTTCACGCATTAATTTACGAAACAAATCTTCAGCTGCTTTGGCTTTTTGATGATAACGAGCAATAACACGGCTCTTAGCTAAGTTAAACTCTAGGCTATCGGAGTAGTGCCTTTTTGGATACTGCTCGGCACGTAAGCGCACATCAGAGACACGGCTTTCTGGCAATGGGTGAGTCAGCAAAAATGCGGGCGGCTTATATTTGTAGCGAATTTGTGCAGCAAGTTTAGTTAAAAATTCACTCGATTGGCGAGGATCAAACCCAGCATTATTTAAGGTCTGCATGCCAATTCGGTCTGCTTCTTGTTCAGCAGCACGACTATGAGTTAATTGACTAAACGCCGCTTGTGTCTGGTTTGCTGAGATAATTGCAATACCAGCATCAGGTGCAACAACGGTAGCTAAAATACCAGCAATCATACCAGCGATGGTTAACGCGCTGTTATCTTGCTGTTGTTGAATACGACGCGCTAAATGGCGCTGTGTTACGTGGGCAATTTCGTGCCCAAGTACTGAGGCAAATTGACTTTCGTTATCGGCTTGTGCCATGAGCCCTGTATGCACACCTACATGACCACCATAGAACGCAAAAGCGTTGATTTCAGGGTTATTAACCCAGAAAAAAGAAAATGGAAAACGAACATCGTTGGCGTTTGCGACTAAACGGCGGCCCAAAGTGGTCAGATACTCATCAAGAACCGGGTCATTGACAACGGGTGATGAGCCACGAATTTGCATCATCATCACTTCACCGATTGCTTGTTCTTTTTCAATCGGTAAGGCTTGTAATGCCGAGGTCCCTAAATCGGGCAGCTTAAAGTTAGTTTGTGCCTTCAACGGCTCACTGTGCAATATCGAAAATGTCAGTAATGCACTACACAGTGTAATAAAGGCTAATTTTAGTCGCATCTTATTCCTTGTTGATTTGCTCACCTAACATGACTTTTGCTAAATCTATTTCGTCGCTGCATGCTCGGCTGTCTTTTTCGCACAATTGATAGAAATCTTTTATTGTGACTCCATCTAGCTTAACAACGTTCAACTCCCGTTGTAAAAAAGTTATGATTTTATGCGCTACTTTATGAGCATGCAGAATTAAGGCTTTGTCAGCTTTGTCACCTCTTTCAAAGTAAAAAGCGATGAATTTATGAAGCTGGTTAAAACGAATAAGGTTTTTCATGGTGTGCGGATCCCACACCTTAAATTCCATAAAGCGGTTGTCTTTGATGTATTGGTCTACCGTCACATCTTTTGCATAAGGGTAGGCCCATAATTCGAAACCTCGGTCCGTAAAGCTTTGATGCAAAGCAATGCGCGGTTTTTGCTCACAGACAATTTCGCCCATGTCGGTTTCATGGCCACCTAATAAATCAAGGTTCCAGTTGCGTGGGTCAATTAATTGTTTAACGGCATTATCAAAACCGTGGTCTAAAATCCCTTCAGATTCGCTAACCGATGATGCGACCATATGATAAAAAGGCGGCAGCTCGCCCCAGTTTATTTGTTTTTTATACCAGTTTATCTCTTTAAGAGTTGGATTCGCAGGTAATTGCGCTTTATTATGCGAGCCAGGCATCAGGTTTCCTTTACTACCAGTTATTGAATAAGGATAAACTATTGTTTTGCGTGTTTTAAGAAAAAAATGAGTTGTTTCTCATTATAAAGACTTATTTTAGCAAGGTGCCTACATCTTATACTTATTATTCATATTAATAACGCAGTTGATTCGCTATGTTAACGGTTGATTTAAGGGACTATAAGTGCCCTCAACAATTTATTCAGTTTAAATTAGGGTTGAATAAGGCAGTATCGGCTCAACAAGCCGTGACTTTTACATTTAATGCTGCTGAGGCAACGGACGATATGCAGCGATTTTTAGAAAAACATCATTACCATTTTAAAATTGACCTAGAATTAGGTGTGCTAACAGTGGAGCCCATTCGTGTTTGAGTATGTAAAAGCCTGGTACGAAAATAAATTTTCTGATCCCCATTCAGTAACCTTGTTGTTATTGCTTATTGCAACCTTTGCATTTTTCTACTTTTTTGGTTCGTTAATCGTGCCTGTCTTAGTTGCCTTGGTAATTGCCTATTTACTAGATTGGCCTGTTGCTCACTTAGAAAAGCTGGGTTTGAAACGGTTTACCGCAACGATTCTAGTTATGCTGGTATTCAGTGGCTTGATGATTATGATTATTGTCGGCATGGGGCCTGTGCTTTGGCAGCAAACCAGCAATCTAGTTCAAGAAACGCCTTATATGATCGAAAAAGGTAAAGCACTGCTGTTACATCTTCCTGAAGATTACCCAAGTTTGATTACTGAAGATCAGGTTAAATCAATTGTTACCAGTGTTGAGACCAAAGCTATTGAGTTTGGTCAGTTGGTGCTATCGGTGTCATTAACTTCGATAAAAGACGTTGCAGCTTGGCTGATTTATCTTATTTTAGTGCCGCTCTTAGTGTTCTTTATGCTTAAAGATAAATTAGAGCTCACGCAAAGTGCTGAGCGTTTATTGCCTAAGCAACGTCGCTTGATCATTCAAGTTTGGCAAGAAATGAATCAGCAAATCATGAATTATATTCGCGGTAAGGTATTTGAAATTTTAATTGTTGGTACTGCATCTTTTATCGCTTTTGCAGTGCTTGACCTTCGCTATGCGGCTTTACTCGGCGTATTAGTTGGCTTGTCTGTGCTTATTCCATTTGTAGGGGCGGCATTGGTGACCATTCCTGTCGCTGCAGTGGCGTTATTCCAGTTTGGTTTAGAAACACAATTTTGGACTATTTTAATCATCTATGGCGTGATCCAAGCACTTGATGGCAATGTGTTAGTGCCGTTATTGTTCTCTGAAGCGGTAGATTTAAACCCTGTGTTTATCATCGTTGCGGTATTGTTTTTTGGTGGTTTATGGGGCTTTTGGGGCGTGTTTTTCGCAATACCGCTGGCTTCTTTAGTAAAAGCGCTTATCAATGCCTGGTCTTCTAAGCAGGTTGAGCTAATAGAAAATTAGCTTAGTCTTAAAAAGTATAGAAAACGCACTTTACTGACTAATTGATTATTATAATTTAGCCGTGAAAAATGTAAAATAGGTTATAAGATATATCTTTTAGTAATATGGTGCGTTTTTCATGGCAAATTTTTACCTTCCTGACGATGCTAATCAGCAAATTTATTTAGATGCGAATGCAACGACTCCTGTACTTCCTGAAATTGCCGATGTGGTTTCGCACACGATGCAAGTCTGTTTTGGTAATCCATCAAGCTCTCATATTACGGGTATTCAAGCAAAACACTTATTAGAACAAACACGTAACAAAGCACGTGAAGTCATTGGCGCTACCGACGGCGATATTTTATTTACCTCGGGTGCAACAGAAGGTATTCAAACGGCGGTTGTTTCAACGCTTATTGCTGCAAAAAATCATCAAATCGAGAATCCGGTATTACTTTATGGGGCAACAGAGCATAAAGCGGTGCCAAATACGCTAAAACATTGGAACAGTGTACTTGATATCAACGCGCAGGTATTAGCTATTCCAGTAGATAAAAACGGTATTTTAGATCATGAGTTTATTCGTAAACATGCTGCGAATGCACTGATGATTTGTACTATGGCAGTAAACAACGAAACCGGTGTTTTCCAAGACTTAACCACTATTGAGCAAGTTATTCGTAGTGAAAACAATAATGTGGCTTGGATGGTTGACTGTGTACAAGCATTAGGCAAAACCAACTTGGCGCTAAGCCAAACAACCATTGATTACGCCCCATTCTCTGGTCATAAATTGTATGCGCCTAAAGGCATTGGTGTACTTTATATTCGTAAAGGCAGTGCATACACGCCATTTATTGCTGGCGGCGGCCAAGAAAGTGGTATGCGATCTGGTACCGAAAATTTACCGGGCATTGCCGGTTTGAATAAGTTGTTCTCGTTATTGCTTGATAAACAAAACCAGACTTTTAAGCCAATTGAGCAGCTACATGCTTTTCGCGAGCAATTATTAGCTGCATTAACAGACACCTTTGGTAGCATTACGTTCAATCACAGTTTTGAGCATTCGGTGCCAACAACGTTGAACTTTGCGGTGAACGAATTAACCAGTAAAGAAGTGATGGACTTATTTGATGCTGCGGGTATCCGTGTAAGTGGCGGCTCGGCATGCAGCTCAGGTGCAAATCGTAGTTTTGTTTTAGACGCGATGGGAGCCAGTGATTGGCAAAGTGAAAACGCGATACGTATGTCGTTTGGCCCAGCTGTTAATCAACAAGAGATTGATTTTGCTTGCGACAAAATACGTTCTTTAAAGCCGATTCTAGAAGCAAACTGCTTAGTGGTATCTGATAGTACATCGCCGCAACACGAAGTTTGTGCGATTGGCTTAACACAACTTCGCCATCAAGCAGCGTGCTGCTGGCTTTATGTAGACGGCGATAAAAACGCAGTGGTGATTGATCCTATTATCGAGCTTATTCCACGTATGGCGAAACTTGTCGCGACACAAGGTTTAACAGTAAAAGCGATTATCGATACCCATAACCATCAAGAACGTTTATCGGCTCGTTGTTTATTATCAAAAGAGCTCGCAGAACGTTATGTTGCTAATGAGATAGACGAACTTGGCTGGCCAAAAGATTCAGCAACCATCGAATTAAGCGATGCACGCTTAACTAAAGTAGCAACACCAGGTCACAGTGACGATAGTGTTAGCTATTTATTATCAGATACGCAAAGCGGTGACATCAGCTATTGCTTCTGTGGTGATTTAATCTTACCAGGCGGCTTAGGTAACACTGCAATTAGCGGTGGTGATGCTGTGAAAATGGCTCAGTCTTTAAAGCAGCTTGCTATGGTAATACAAGATTCAACGGTGATTTGTTCTGGTCATGATTATCAGCAGTGTTTTGCTATGGATTGGCATGCGCAAAAAGCAACGACTCCGTTACTTGCGCAACTATTAAGTGAGCTAGTATCAGATGATGAGTTTGTTGAATTAAAGCAACAAGCTGATGAGCAAAAGCATACTGTAAGTCATTCTCTATGTGGCTATGTTGAAACACTTGAAAGTGCGCCGATGAAACAGCTAGTCGCAACCGATGCGAAATCAATGTTAGATGATAAGGCAACTTACCTAATTGATACACGTGAACCGTATGAGCATGGAGCGAATAATTTAGCAGAGTTATTCACTGTTGCTGAGAGCAAAGTGATTAACATTCCACTCAGTCGCATGGCAAACGCCATCGTGCAAGGGCAGCTTAAGAAAGACCATAGCTACATTTTGGTTTGCCGAAGTGGTAATCGTTCAAAACAAGCGGCTAACAATTTGTCGCAGTTAGGGTTTGAAAATGTTTATAACTTAAATGGTGGTTTAGCATTGCTTTAACAAGCAATACCAATTCGCTTAATTAAAAAAAGCCGCTATAGAGCGGCTTTTTCGTAACTTGTATAAATTAGGCCGTTGTAGGACCTGAGCTTTCCCGTACTACTAATGAAGGGGTAAAGGTCGTGATGATGTCTTTATCTTGATTACGTGCACCACGGGTTTTTCTAAACAGTAAACGGGCTGCATGCTGCGAAATTACATCATTCGCCTGATGTGCTGTGGTTAGTTTAGGCCAAGTCTGACGCGAGAACGGTGAGTCTTCGAAGCCCGTAATTGATAGCTGCTGTGGAATTTCGATACCCATTAAGCGTGAGGCGAATAACGCGCCCGCTGCCATTTCATCGTTACCGCCAAGTAGGGCTGTGATGTTTTTCGGGTTATTCTCACCTAACAATGCTTTTGCGCCTTCTACACCTGACTCAAAAGAATACTGGCCTTCGTAGATGAGCGCGTCATGCAATGGAATGCTGTGATCTTTTAACGCGGCCTGATAACCCTCTAAACGTTCAGTTGTTGATTTATGCTCTTTGTCACCGCATAAAAAACCAATATTTTTATGGCCAAGCGAGAGTAGGTGAGAGGTGATTTCGTACGCAGCTGCGTAATCGTTCACATAGATACAAGTGTCTTGGTCTTCTTCAGTAGGGCGGCCAGAGAGTACGCGAACATAATGAATGCCCATCTCATCTAGCATATCAATAATGCTATTTTGCTCTGACAGCGGTGGCGTTAATACAAGGCCAGCTAAGCGAGAGCGCTTGATCATGGTTTTAAAGTCTTCTTCCATGTTGCCATCCAGATAGTTACATGGATGAATAACCAGCTCATAGCCTTCTTCTTTACAACGCGACAACACACCGTTTTGCATGTCGATGACATAATAAGCATTCGGGTTGTCATAAACTAAACCAACAGTAAAAGACGATGTGCCTGCTAGGTTACGAGCAGCAAGGTTTGGTTGATAGTTTAACGTGTTAACAGCGTCCATCACTATATCGTACGTTTTTTTTCTGACCGATGGCTCTTTATTAATCACTCGTGAAACGGTTTTCATTGAAACACCTGCGAGCTTGGCTACATCATTAATGGTTACTTTCATACTGTTGCTTTATAGTTGGTTATATTTGTATTATAATATTATCGGTCGGGTATTCACCAGACGCTTTTTCTTATATGTACATCTATATTTAATATAAGTTAGTTAGTGTATCTAATGTTCTACCAAATTAGCAGTAAAATAATTGAGATAATTTTTATGATACCGGTGTCAAAAGAGAAAAATTGCGCTATTATCTCGACTATAAAATGTAAAAGTAGAACATTGACAGCGTTGTCATTTTAACTTAGTGTTGATTTCACACCGTGTTTTTAATTGCTGTCTTTATTCAATATAATAAAAAGATAGTTAAGAATCAGTTTGTTGCAAGTTTTGAAGGGGATTAAATATATGAGCAGCCGTTCGCAATTAGCTAGTTGGCAAGCACTATCTGAAAGTGCCAAGAAGATGAAACAAATTCATCTTAAAGATTTATTTGCCAAAAATAGCACGCGTTTCGAGCAATTCTCTGCTCAGATCCCGGGTGTATTATTCGATTACTCGAAACAACAAATTGATAAAACTGTTTTTGAACAATTAATTGCTTTAGCGAAAGAGTGTGATATTAGCGCATGGCGCGAAAAAATGTTCAGTGGTGAGAAAATTAACATTACTGAAGACCGTGCTGTACTTCACACTGCTTTACGGAACCGCGCTAACACAGCTGTAATGGTTGATGGCGAAAACGTAACAGATGCTGTTAACGCTGAGCTTGCTAAAATGAAAGCCTTTGTTGGTAAGGTACGCAGTGGTGAGTGGTTAGGCTACACAGGAAAAGCAGTAAAAGATGTGGTTGCAATTGGTGTCGGTGGTTCAAATCTAGGCCCACAAATGGCAACAGAAGCGCTTGCTGCTTATGCTGATGGCACATTAAATGTACATTATGTATCAAATGTTGATGGTGTTCAGATTGCATCTGTTTTACAAGGTTTAGACGTTGAGACAACGTTATTTGTTATCTCGTCAAAAACGTTTACCACCTCAGAAACCATGACTAACGCTAAATCGGCTGTTGAGTGGTTTTTACAAACGGCACAAGCGCAAGAGCACATTGCTAAGCACTTTGTAGCTGTAAGCACCAATTTAGAAAAAACAGCGGCCTTTGGTATCGCTGATGAAAACGTATTCACAATGTGGGATTGGGTAGGCGGTCGCTTTTCTTTATGGAGTGCGATAGGATTACCAATCGCCCTGTACCTAGGCTTCGACGCGTTCGAAGAGATCCTAGAAGGTGCGTTTGAAATTGATGAGCATTTTAAAAATGCTGAATTTGAAAATAACGTACCATTATTAATGGCGCTTTTAAGTGTTTGGAACACAAGCTTTTTAGGTTATACAGCGCAAGCTATTTTACCGTATGACCAAGCACTACACATGTTACCCGCGTATTTACAGCAAGGTGAGATGGAAAGTAACGGTAAGCATGTTACTTTTGCAGGTGAAACGGTTCCTTACACGACGGTTCCAATTATTTGGGGTATGACAGGTATTAATGGTCAACATGCTTTTTACCAATGTCTACACCAAGGTAATGTAATTGTACCTGCAGACTTTATTGCTTCAATTGAGCCGCAAGTCAATGTAGGCAAGCACCATGATATTTTATTATCAAACTTCTTTGCACAAACCGAAGCGATGATGGCCGGTGTTGATGCAGAGCAAGTAACTGCAGATTTAACCGCAAAAGGTAAATCTGAAGCAGAAATCTCAGAATTATTGAATCACAAGATTCACCAAGGCAATCGCCCAACAACGTCAATGTTATTAGATAAAGTTGATGCGAAAACGGTAGGACGATTAATTGCGCTTTATGAGCACAAGATCTTCTGCCAAGGCATTATTTTAGAAATCTGTTCATTTGACCAATGGGGTGTAGAGCTAGGTAAGGGACTTGCCTCTAAAATTGAAGCTGAATTATTTGATGATGAAGTCAGTCATCCACATGATAGTTCAACCAATGGGCTGATCGCTTACTATAAGACACATCGTAAGCAGTAAAAGATTCGCAGTATTAGCTGCAAACCGAATACCTTTGAACGGGTAGCGCTGGAGTTCTTAGGGCCTGTATTTTTGTGAGAGGATTTACAGAGCCCCTAAGACTCATTTACTTCAGCCAACATAAAAAGAATGAGTAAGCTACTTACAAACAAATTCAACAGGCTTTGTTAAAGGATATTGTCTAACAGGCCACATCAACCAGATAACAACACGCACTGCCATATTGCATGAATTGGATGAACATGGCATTGCCAATGTAGAGAGTGATATATGTTAAATCCATTTGATATCGTAATTTTTGGGGGCGGCGGTGATCTTGCGTTACGTAAGTTACTTCCTGCAATGTATCGCGCTTATCAAGAGGGCAACCTTCCTCAAGGTTCTCGTATCCTTCCTACGGTACGTGAAGAAAGCAAACGTAAAGAATACATCGAAACAGCACATAAAGCGTTACAAGACTTTTTAGGTAAAGGTGAGTACAACGCAAAAGATTGGAAAGCGTTTTCAGCTTACCTTGTGCCAGTTGTATCAAATGTGACTGAAGCAGATGATGACTGGGACAAATTAAGAGATATTCTTGATGAACACGACGCTGACAAGTCTCGTGTTTTTTACCTTTCTTTACCACCTGCAGTGTATGGTAGCTGCTGTGAAATCTTATCAAAGAAAGGTCTAATCACAGAAACATCTCGTGTTGTTGTTGAAAAACCGATTGGTTACTGTGGTGAATCTGCTGAAGCAATCAATGCAAAAATTGCTGAATACTTCAAAGAAGAGCAAGTATTCCGTATTGACCATTACTTAGGTAAAGAAACAGTACAAAACTTAATGGCACTACGTTTTTCAAACTCATTGTTTGAAAACCTGTGGGATGCAAAATCAATCGATAACATCCAAATTAGCTTATCAGAAACAGTAGGCTTAGAAAGCCGCGCTGGTTTCTACGATAAAGCGGGTGCATTACGCGATATGGTACAAAACCACTTGCTACAATTACTTTGTTTAGTGGCAATGGAATCACCAAATAAACTAAACGCAAACAGCATCCGTACTGAAAAACTAAAAGTACTTGAGTCGTTACGTCCGTTAGTGGCTGAAGATGTTGATGCAAACATTGTACGTGGTCAGTACGTACCTGGTAACTTAGACGGTAAAATCGTCCCTGGTTACTTAGAAGAATTAAACGAAGGTGCGAGTAAAACAGAAACTTTTGTTGCTATTCGTGCGCACATCGATAACTGGCGCTGGGCTGGCGTGCCTTTCTATCTTCGTACTGGTAAACGTATGAAAAAGCGTTGTGCTGAAATCGTTGTTGAATACAAAAAAGTATCTCACAACGTTTATACCGACAACGTAGGTAACATTGAGCCAAATCGTCTTGTTATTCGTCTGCAACCAGAAGAAACAATTCAATTAACACTGATGTCTAAGCGCCTTGATAACCTTGAGATGCAATTAGAACCAGTAACCATGAACATTGAGTTATCGCAAGCGTACAGTAATGGTTTTCATTCAGATGCCTATAAGCGCTTAATGTTAGATGCCGCAGCAAACAACCCGTCGCTGTTTATTCACCGTGATGAAGTGCGTCAAGCATGGAAATGGATTGACCCAATCATCGAGCGTTGGCAAGAAAAAGGTGCACCATCGTTATACCGTGCAGGTACGTGGGGCCCTGAAGATGCAGATGAGCTTTTAGAAGAAAACAACCACGTTTGGTTTAACACAGGCGATAAGGCGTAATTAAGATGGCAACAATTGTTGAAAAATTCTTTGCAAACAAAGACGAATTAACAGCTGAACTTTCTTCAAGCCTTGAACAAAGCCTTGTTGCTGGTATTAAAGAAGATGGCCGTGCGGTATTGATGGTGTCGGGTGGCTCATCGCCAGCACCTGCTTATAAGCACTTATCAAACCTTGAACTTGATTGGGCAAGCATTGATGTTGCTATGGTTGATGAGCGTTGGGTTGATGCTGATCATGAAAAAAGTAATGAAGCATTTATCAAAAGCACGCTATTACAAAACCATGGCGCAGCTGCTAATTTCGTGACAATGAAAAATGACGCATTAACGGCGCAAAACGGTGTAACTGAATGTGAAGCTGCATACAAAGCATTAAAGCGTCCTTTTGATGTGACGATTTTAGGCATGGGCCCTGATGGTCATACGGCTTCTCTTTTCCCTCATGCCGAAGGTCTTGAACACGGTCTAGCAACAGATGATTTAGTATGTGCAATTAATGCCATTGAAAGCGATGTAACAGGTAAAATCACTGAGCGTATGACGTTAACTTTAGCTGCGATTGCAGATTCTAAAGTTGTGAAGCTTTTAATTAGTGGTGAAGAAAAACTCGCTGTTTACAAGCAAGCGAAAGAGGGCGGTGCAGTTGCTGACATGCCTTTACGTGCAGTATTGAATCACCCGCATATCAATATTGAAGTTTATTGGGCGCCTTAATCGCCCAATAAAACTCTATGCCAAAAGCGAGCTATTATGCTCGCTTTTTTGTTTTTAAATACTCACCTTGAATACCAATCCGCAATAATACTTAATCATTTTGAGGGATTAAGCCTGTCGCTAACGGCGTTAAAAATTTCTGATTTAGAACAACTAAATAACGAAATTTTTGCCTTGTTATCAACGAGGTTTTATTGCCTCAAAATAGATCACTTAATTAAGCGAATTGGTATAACAAACAGTATTGAATAAATACACTTTCTTTAAATAGCCGATAAAGTGTTAGACAAGTACAAAGGGGCTCTATATAATCAAAAATGACAACGCTGTCATTGTTGTTGATTGCTATTCTCAATATTCCCTTTAACTCATTCTGCCCAGAAAAAGTTAAAAATAATTTGTACATGACAGCGCGCTTTTAGAAACACGTTAGTTTTTTAAGCTAATTTATTGTTAGATAACAGGTTTTATATAACTTTTAGTTATGGTTAATAAATGCCCAGTGGAAACTAAAGCTTACAAAAATACATGTAATTTTTAGCTAATTTCAAAAACTCATCCTTTTGGTCTTTTCATCTGCAATATCACTCATGCTATATTTGCGCCGTTTATTTGTAACAATTCTTAAAAACTCAATATTAAATATTAGTTATATCAATAACTTGATTATTTCGTTGTAAATTTTTTGCACAAATTAACCAAAAAGATGTAGCACAAATGTAATTTAGAGTGTATGGTTTGTTACTAGATGACAGCGTTGTCATCATCACTGGGCAGAAGTGATATAAAAAACCAACAAAATGATTCAAGGGGAATCCTGTGTTAGCTAAAAATTTTAAGAAAAGCTTATTAGCAGTTAATATCGGCCTCGTAATGAGTGCTGGGTTCACTGGCGCTGCATACGCAGCAGATGAAACTAAAGTTCAAGAAGATGTTGAAGTAATTGAAGTTCGCGGTATTCGCCGTTCACTTGAAGCTTCAATGAATACTAAGCGCTTTGCTGACAGCGTTGTCGATGCTGTATCTGCAGAAGACATCGGTAAGTTTCCTGATGGCGATGTAGGTGAAGCACTAGGTCGTATTTCAGGTGTTGCTGTTAACCGTCAATTCGGTCAAGGTCAGCAAGTGTCTATCCGTGGTGCTTCAAGCCAATTAACACGCACACTTTTAAACGGTCAAACTGTTGCATCAACAGGTTGGTATGACCAACAATCAATCGACCGTAGCTTCAACTATACGCTTTTACCACCTGAATTAGTTGGTGAAATCCAAGTTTATAAATCTTCTCAAGCTGACGTTGTAGAAGGTGGTGTTGGTGGTACTGTTATTGTTAACACTCGTAAGCCACTTGATCTTGACGCTGGTACAACTTTCTTAAGTGCAAAAGCCGACTACGGCACAATCTCTGAAGAAACAGACCCTCAAGTTTCTGGCTTATTTAGCTGGAAAAATGACGAAGAAACATTCGGTTTATTAGGTTCAGTATCTTGGGCTGAAACAAACTACCAACGTAACGGTATCGAATCACTGATCGGTTGGGGTGATATTGTTCCTACTACGTTCCAACAAGAGCGTGAACGTACAGCATTAAATGCAACTTTCCAGTATCGTCCTACAGAAAACCTAGAGCTAGGTTTAAACATCATGAGCCTTGAGTTAGATGCAAACAATGCAAATACCTCAAACTTCGTAATGTTCCCTGACGACAAAGAAGCAGCTTGTGAGCAAACAAATGCATCAGGTACATGTACTTTCTATCGTCGTACTGGTGAAGGTGTAAATCCAGGTTGGACTCAAACTTGGGCACGTATTGCGAGCATGTCATCTGACACAGCTGATTTCAGCCTTAAATACGAAGGTGAAAACTTCACATTAAAAGGTCGTTTCGGTACAACTGAATCAGAAGGTGGTACAGACCTTACTGCAAACTACGGTAACTTCATTGGTGTTCCATCTGATTACGCGGGTACTTATGATGCAACTGGTGATGTGATCAAAATTGATATCAATAACAAATACTTTGAAGCATCAGATTTTGCAGGTCCATTATCTCCAGCTGGTTGGGCACTTAAAAAGCAACCTAACACAGATGAAGAAACTTACGCACAGTTAGACCTTTCTTTCCCTGTTGATTTTGGTGCTATCACAGCAATCAAAACAGGTTTCCGTTGGGCTGACCATGAAGTAAAACAAGAGACTTACTCAACTACTTTAGTTGATACATTACCAACTGGTGATGGTGAGACTTACTACTCAGGTACTATGTCATCAGGTGCTGGTTTCACTTTACCAAAGCCAGATTTTGACAAAATGGTAGCAGATGCACGTGCTGCAATTGTAAGCTTCGATAATGATTCAGCTGTATACCGCTCAGGTTACGGTACAATTGAAGAAGAGAACTTTGCAGTTTACGCAATGGCAGAGTTCTCTGCAGAATCTATCCGCGGTAACTTCGGTTTACGTTATATCTCTACAGATGCAGAATCAGATTACTACGGTTTTGCAAACGGTGAGTACGAAAGCTCTCTAAGCACAGATAAAGCGAGCTACAACGACGTATTACCTAGCATCAATATCGCTTTCGATTTAGCTGAAGATGTAATTTTACGTACCTCTGCAGCACAAGTAATTGCTCGTCCTAACTACACAGATATGTTCTCTGCATCATCTTTTGCAGGTTACGCTGATGGTACAGCAAATAACGAAGTACTAACTAAAGGTAACGTAGGCCTTAACCCATTCAAAGCAACTCAAGCTGATTTAGGTATTGAGTGGTACTTTGATGGTGACGGTATGGTAAGTGCAACTTACTTCTTCAAAGACATCACATCATTTGTTACTTCAAGCCAAATCTTGAATCAACAAATCGGTGTTGTAGACCCAGATACTCAAGGTGATAACTGGACGCTATCTACTAAGCTTAATGCAAGTGGTGGCCAAATCGAAGGTATCGAGCTACAAATTCAAGATGGCTTTGACAGTGGCTTTGGTTACTCAGCAAACTACACATTCGTAGATGCACCATCAGAAGCTGAAAACTACCCAGATATGATCCCATTATTCTCAGATTCGTCTAAGCATACTGTGAACTTAGTGGGTTACTATGAAACAGATACTTACTCAGCACGTTTAGCTTATAACTGGCGTTCAGAGTACATGATCCGTGAGCTTCCTGGTTTCTACGGTAACCGTGAGCACCAATCATACGGTACTCTTGATTTCAGTGCTAACTACAGCGTAACTGATAACATTGACGTAACGTTTGAAGCTGTTAACTTAACTGAAGAAGACAGCGTACAAATCGGTGTTGCTCCTTCTGATGCAGAAGTAGTTCCTGAGCTTCGTAACGGCTACCCAGCATGGAGCTTTGAAGGTGAAGCACGCTACAAGCTAGGTGTATCACTACGTTTCTAATTTGATTTAGATAACGAAATTAAGAAAGCCCAGCTCGCACTGGGCTTTTTTGTGAGTAATACCAACCCGCAATAATACTTAGTCATTTTGAGGGATTAAACCTGTCGCTAACTGCGTTAAAAATTTCTGATTTAGAACAACTAAATAACGAAATTTTTGCCTTGTTATCAACAAGGTTTTCTTGCCTCAAACTAGACCATTTAATTAAGCGAATTGGTATAAAAGTGGGCGAGTGAAAATGATAAAAAAAATCGCAATTGTTGGTGGCGGAACAGCAGGTTGGTTAGCCGCTAACCATTTAGGCCATGCGCTTTTGCAAAGTGGCATTGAGATCACGTTAATCGAGTCACCTAATATTGCCAGCATAGGTGTCGGTGAAGGTACTGTTCCTTCGATGCGCAACTCTTTGCAAAAGTTTGGTATCAGCGAAAGTGACTTTATCAATGAATGTGATGTTACTTTTAAGCAGTCAATCAAGTTTGTAAATTGGCTAGATAAACACAAACATGGTGCTAACTTTTACCATCACTTATTTGATCACCCACATATATTTGGTGAAGATTTAACGCTGCAGTGGCTTGCTGAGGGTAACGGTAATGATTACGCAGATTTTGTTTCTAAGCAGCATGCATGTTGTGAAAATAACCTAGCACCGAAAACAATTGCGACACCGCAATATGCAGGTATCAATGGCTATGCCTATCATTTTGATGCTAAAAAGTTTGCTGCATTCTTAGGAAGCCATGCCACGCAACATTTTGCTGTTAAACACCTGCTTGCAGAAATAAGGGATGTTAGCTTTGATGAGCAAGGTTTTATTACACATCTAATCGACTCAGAAGCTAACGCCTTAGAATTTGACTTTATTATTGATTGCTCCGGTTTTTCGGCTGCCTTTATTGGGCAAAAACTAGGGGTGGGCTTTGTTGATAAGTCAGCTAGTTTATTAACTGATACTGCAATCACATTGCAAGTACCGACACAAAGCGATGATGAAATACCACCTTATACTATTGCTACGGCACACCAAGCTGGTTGGATCTGGGATATTGCGCTCACAGAGCGAAGAGGAGTGGGGTTTGTTTATTCATCTAAGTATATGAGCGATGAGCAAGCAAACGCTAAATTGCATCATTATTTAGGTAATAAATTTGAGCACTTAACGCCACGAAAGATCCCGATGAAAGTAGGGCACAGAGAAAAAATGTGGCACAAAAACTGTGTGGCTATCGGGTTGTCGCAAGGCTTTGTTGAGCCTCTTGAAGCAACTGCCATCTTAATTGCAGACTTTTCTGCGGGGTTATTAGCTAAACGTTTTCCGCGTACCCGAGAGGACATTAACTTAGTTGCTGATGAATACAATCAGCAGGTGAATTATGTATGGCAACAAACGTTTGATTTTATAAAAATGCATTACTGTATTTCGGATAGAACTGATTCGGCTTTTTGGCGTGATAACAAAAAAACCGACCAGTTATCAGAAAAACTAAAAAATAACCTAGCACGCTGGCAGCGCTTTACACCGGTACGCGAAGACTTTGCTAGTAAGTTCGATTTGTTCGACTTAGAAAACTACTTATACGTACTGTTTGGTATGCATTATGTACCTGCCAAACAGCAATCTAAGCAGAGCGACAATCAACAAGTTGCTGAATTTAAACAGCAGCGCGTCAATCAGCTATTAAGCGAGCTACCTAAGCACAGAGAACTGTTAGATAAAATAAAGAAATTTGGCTTACAGAAGTACTAATTTTATTAACTGAGCTGGCTAATACGTATTAGCCAACTCAGTCGATTCTAAAAAATGAGGAGATAGATAAACGACTGTTATTTAGATCATTACAGTACTTTTTGTGATTTAAAAGAGCTGCGCTATGTAATAGATTACTTTTATAAATTACGAGCCTATTGACCTTGGCTTCAACATCCACAACTTTTTCAAAAAGCGCTGTTGTTTCATTTAAATAGCCAGGATGAGTTGCGCTGTGTTTTTCTGTATCAGCAATCATGTTATGCACGCTATTTTGGTTATCAGCCGTCACTTTAATAATGTTCTCAGGTAGGTATTTATATATGCCTGTGCCACCCCATTCTTTGTCTGACAAATAATGCACTGCTGCAAATGTTTTATCATCCGTTGAATCAATATGTGGCATACGCTGCAAGGTATTTAATTCATCCGCATTTTGAGTAACTAATGAAAGCTTACAGCGGTGAAGATATAAATTATTTTCACCGCTTGTAATGATTTCTTGCTCTAAAAGCTCGTTAAGTAGCTGCTCAAAAGCTCGGTAGTAAGGCGCAGGCATTTCATCTCGTTTGCCAGGGTATAGAGTGCCATCGCTGCCAAAAGGCTGGAAATAGGCTGTCTCTGTGGCAAATTGATAAATAGGCTCAACGCTGTGTAAAAAGTCATCAACAATAATAACGGCTTCATTAATTTCACCAATAAACACTTGGCTTACTTTATAGTCTTTATTTAATTGATAGCCTTCCATTGTTTGCCCCAGTCTTTCCATAATTGTGGAATATACTAACAAAAATAGTGGCTTATGCGTGATAATATTTACTTGCTTATAGCTTGTTTTTTCATCACTTAAGGTTAATTAGCAACATGGGTAAATTTGTTAATTTATAATGTACAAACTGCCACAAAATTTTCACTTCCTTTTTGTTGCCAAAACCTATAGGCTTTGGGCACTAACAGCAAAAACATATTATAAAATTAATGGAGCAGTATCATGGCGGAGCAACAAGTACAGCCTTTACATAACGAAAAACATGCCAACACTAAAATTCAAAATGGCATCAACATTGAGTTCATGAAAACTCAGCACTTAGTACCTGTGGTTGCACACGAATTTGCACGCATCGCAAATGAATTCCCAATGGCATTTGTTAAAAACAACGAATCAGGTAAATTTCAAGCAGTTGCTTTATTTGGTCTAGAGCCGGGCGAAAACCTTTTCATTCAAGACGGCAAATGGACAGCTGCATTTGCACCTATGTCTATGACTCGTTACCCACTTGGTCTTGTTAAGCATCCAGAAGCTGACCAATTTGGTATCGTAATCGACGAAGCAAGCCCACTTGTAAGCGAAGAAACAGGTAATGCACTTTTCGAAAACGGTGAAGAAACTGAATACCTTAAGCGTCGTAAAGAAGCACTTGTTTCTTTCATCGAGTTCTCTCAGGTAACTGAAGCATTCACTAAGTACCTTGCAGACAAAGAACTACTAGTAGCTCAAACGCTAACTGTAGAAATCAAAGGTGAGAAAAAAGACATCAACGGTATCTACCTTGTTGACGAGAAAAAACTTAACTCACTAGGTGATGAAGAGTTCTTAGACCTTCGTAAGCGTGGCTATTTAGCACCAATCTACTCTTTCTTAACGTCTACTCACCAAGTAGCACGTTTAGCACGTTTAAAAGCAGCTCAAGCTTAATTTTAAACGGCTGAAAAAAAGCGCCATTAGGCGCTTTTTTTGTTTCTTTCGTCTGTTAAAGCTTGAAAACCAGCGACGAATTATTCACATTGGGCTTACAAACTAAAATAAATATAAGTGCCCCTATGTTAAAAACATTACTCACCTCAGCCATTGCCCTTAGCGCATTATCATTTAGTACTTTCAGCCATAGTAGTGATCAACCTTTCGCTATTGCTATTCATGGTGGTGCTGGAACAATTGAAAAAAGCCGCTTCACGGCAGAGCAAGAAAAAGCTTACCGTGCAAAACTAAAAGAAGCCGTTGAAACAGGCTATGCTGTGCTCGAAAAAGGCGGTGAGAGCCTAGATGCCATTACTGCGGCAATTAATGTGCTGGAAAACTCGCCGTATTTCAACGCTGGTCGCGGTGCTGTATATACTTATGACGGTGCACATGAGCTTGACGCATCGATTATGGATGGTCGTACACGCCAAGCAGGAGCTGTTGCTGGGGTTAAACACATTGAAAACCCAATTAACTTGGCGCGCTTAGTGATGGAAAAATCAGTGCATGTTATGCTCAGCGGTCAAGGTGCCGAAGAGTTTGCAAAAACTCAAGGTATGCCGCTGGTTGAAAACAACCTATTTGATACTGAGCACCGCTATAAAGCCTTATTAAAAGCAAAAGAAAAGCTCGATAAACAAAAAGTCACCAGCAAAGACTACCAAGCTGCACACAAAGCCCTGCCAGTTAATTACAAAATGGGCACTGTTGGAGCGGTTGCACTTGATAAAAACGGTAATATCGCCGCAGGTACCTCTACAGGTGGTATGACAGCAAAACGTTTTGGTCGTGTGGGTGATTCACCTGTGATTGGTGCAGGAACCTTTGCTGAAAATGAATCATGTGCAGTATCTGCGACAGGTCATGGTGAGTATTTTATTCGCTACAATGTCGCAGCTGATATTTGTGCTCGCGTAAAATACCAAGGTAAAACCATTGTCGAAGCAGGTAACGAAGTGATCCACGATGTATTAATGCCTGTAGGGGGAACTGGTGGTGTGATCATCATTGATGCTAAAGGTAACATCAGTTTGCCGTTTAACACCGCTGGTATGTATCGTGCGAGTAAATCGAATACATCACCAACGTATGTGGGTATTTTTAAAGACGAGTAATTACCTGTAACGAATCTTCAGGCAATAAAAAACCTAGTTTCACAACTCGGTTTTTTATTGCCACCAAAGTTATTGGCGATTAATTTTTACCTTGAAAGGTGTTTCATCTTGATTCGTTGAGCGATAAGGGTTGATATCTAAACCGCCACGGCGTGTATAACGGGCATACACTTCAAGCTCTTCGAGGTTTAACTGCTGCATTAAATCGCAGTAAATACGCTCCACACATTGTTCATGAAATTCGTTGTGAGTTCTAAACGAAATTAAATATTTTAATAAGGCTTCATGGCAAATCGCTTGGCCTTTATAACGAATAATCACACTCGCCCAATCAGGCTGTGAGGTGATCAAACAGTTCGATTTTAGTAAGTGACTATGTAGGGTTTCTGAGACAATCTCATCACCATTATGGCGAAGTGAGCTGGCATCAATATCATAGCTAGTGATTTCGATATCCAGATCATCAATACATTCGCCCGGTAACGCTGAAAATGGCAAACAATTGAAATCATCAGCTTGGTATAAAGTAACGATCACCGGTGCATTTACCGCATCTGACAAGTCTTTGCTAAGCGCTTGATGTACGTCATCCGGCGTCTCAAAACGTGTTTGATTAAAGCTGTTTAGGTACAATTTGAATGACTTTGACTCAATGATGTGACTGCTTTGACAAGGAAATACAAACGTTGCCACAGCGACCATTGGCTTACCCTTGCTATTTAGCCACGATAATTCATAGCCAGTCCAAATATCTTGGCCTTTAAAAGGTAAGTTATCTTCGCTAACACCTAATGCATCACGGTTTAATTTACGGGCAATAGGAAACAGTAAACTGGGTGTGTAGGTATCTACATACTCTGTGCTTTTACCAAGAACACTGTTTTTCAGTTCGGGTGAGTTGCTGTAATCTGTCATCTTTACACTTTTGTAGTTACAATGGCGGCATTATACCTAAAGCCAATGAGTTTCGCAGTATGTCTGTTTCTACAAAATTAGATAAGTTACATCAAGCATTTAGTGAAAAATGCCTCGAACGCACAGGAAAGCTTCCTGTTATTGAACATGATACAGCATGGCCAAGTCCATGTGAGCAGGGCGAAGTAGATGAGCAGGGGCTTATTCAGTGGTGTGCAGTTCCACAGCAACCTGCTGGCAGTTTAGAAGACTTAGCCAAGGCACTAGAGTTATCGTTTCCTGAAGATTTAAGCCCATTGTTTGGTCATGTCTATGCGGGTAATTTGTTATTGAGTATTGATGATCATCACATTGAACTGCTACAAGCATGGAATGAAGATGATTTTAGCCGCTTACAGCAAAATATTACCGGTCACGTGTTAATGAAGCGCAAGCTAAAGCAGCCAGAAACCGTATTTATTGGTCTTACAGAGCAAGATGATCTGCTGATCACTGTATTAGTCGAAAGCGGTGAGGTTTGCTTAGAGTATGTGGGTAAAAAACCACATCATGTGCTAGCGAATAGCATCAGTGAGTTTTTAGACAAAGTAACGGTGTAAATTCAATAAGTAAAAAGGGGCGGTTGCCCCTTTCGTGTATCTGGTTATTACCTTTATTAGGTTATTGAAAGTCCCACGAGATATTCGAAACAATGCCACAGGACTCGCAACGAAAATCAAATAAGCCAAACCATGGCTCTGGTAATTTCCACTCGCCATCGCAGCTTGGGCAGCGACGTTTAAGCTCTGACTCTTTATCAACGCCGCCTACACGGTATAAATAGTAATAAACCGGCTTCTTGGTTAGAAAACTAATACGTTTCGTGATATCACGACCACGGCGGTATAAGTCACTCTTGATGCTAGTTAGCTCTTCAAGCGCAGGAAATTCACAACGGGTTGCACCATTGATCTGAATTTGATCGCACGCTTGCCAGTCTTCTTGCCATTTAATGAGTGTTTTGTAATCGCCGTTGGCAATGGCTGGAATGCGAAATAACGGCACAGGCAAAAAGTCATCACCACAATAAAGTGGGCTACAGGTGTGCACGTACGTGGTATACAAAATATAGCACGACGGATCATGACACATGTCTGCGCCATTTGAGTGAATGTCTTGGCCGACCACTTTTACTTTTGGTGCCAGTAAGCCTGCAGTGTTTAATTGCTCAATGCTATGTTTTACAAACGGGCTATGGTTGAGCGGATGCATCGCATCTTCGGTTGGGCACATTACACGAGTAATGAAAAATCCATCTTTTAAAACCGTTGGAAATTCATCACCAATTATTTGGCCGTTAAAACGAAGCGCATTCACTAGGCGGTTTATCGCCTGCTCAGCAAGCTCTAGGGTAGTATCTTGGTAGCAATCAAAAGTCAGATCGACAACAAACATTATTTTTTCTCAAGCAGTGCTAATAACCTATCTAATTTAGCTTCAATACGATCCAATTGACTTTCTTTTGGTGTACTCAGTTGTTCATTTGACGGGTTATTGATGAAATTATTAATTGAATCCGGATTGTTTTTATATTGGCTAACCGCAGCGATGATCACAGGCATCGGCATAGGTTGGGTTAACTTACTTTTAGTTAAGGCAACTGTTGGGGTTTTACCTTCATCAAGAAGGGTTTTAATTGCATCAAATACAACGGCATTCATTTTTGTATAAACTCTTTTATAAAGACTAAAAAGCACCGCAGTATATGGGCTGCAGTGCGCGCGTATGGTAGCAATAATAGATGTGGAGTGAAATTACTTTCCTAATTAACGAGCTAAAAGAATGTTATTTAAGCTTGTTAATTAGCTCGCAGGCGTTACTGGCGTAACCTTGCGTCTAATTCATCAATCACCTCGCTCCAAGCACCATCTTCTGCAAGTGATTCTGCTAAAAAGTGTTGCTGAGCTTCATCCCAAAAAGGCGCTTCCTGCAATAGGGTTGTATCAGACAGTTGATGAGATGCTATAAAAGCATCTATTTCACTTTCTTTGCTCGGTAAACCAAGTTGTGCAAATAGGGTCGAAATATCATGTTTTGTCGTATCCATAGTTCTGCTCCTTGTGTATGGCGATAATTATTACTGCTTGAACTTAATGATGATGAACCGCAGTTTAACTTACGCTGAATTTGTCTTTAATCACCGTTGGGTATATACCTTATAGTCTAGTACGAAAATAATAAAACAAATAAAAGGATGAGTATTTTGACAGTTGCTGAACCCGAAACCTTAAGTGTGCAATACCTGAGTGCTGAAGATATCAGCACTGCCGCAAGCCTTATTTATCAAGCCTATCATGATGATCCCGTTCTTCAGAATGTATTAGGTTTTCAACAAGATAACCCAAGTAAATATGAAACTAAATTACGTGCTTTAGTACGTGAAGAGCTAGCAAGTTTCTGGCAAGAAAAACAGCCTCTAATAGGTCTTTACTCACAAAGTAGATTAAAAGCCATTGCCTGTGTATTTGATTCGGCAAGTGAACTACAAGCTGAGCGATACTGGCATTGGCGCTTAAAACTGATGCTCAGTGCAGGTTACTTGCAAACCAATCAGCTTATAGAAAAAGAGCGTACTATTCGCGAAGCGCTTTCAAGCAAAGGCCATTATCTGTTTTTAGCCTTTATAGCCGTTGACCCACATTTTCAGGGGCAAGGTTTAGGCAGATATCTGCTACGAGGGCTTGATGATTTAGTTGAGTCAAGCAATCAAGCAAGTGGTTTAGCTGTATTTGTTACCCGCTCTGAACAGCGTGAATTCTTTAGCTCTGAAGGGTTTGAGGTGTTCAAAGCCTTGAGCTTTAACCAAGTTGAAGGTGACTTGATGTTCAAAGCTGCAAATTAAGCAAAGGACGTTTTGGAAATAGCAATGTGCGATAAGTCTCACATTGCTGTGCGTTTTATCAGTTTAATGCCTTTAAATTTGTACCTATAATTGCTTATTGCAATGATTTTAAAGGATTTATTGTTTTTGTCATTTTTGTGACTTAGAAAAAATTACTTTTTATGCCTACCAAGATATCCGCATTTCTCTAAACTTAATCATGTCAAGAAGACGCAGGTTCAATGAATGAACTGATGCCAAGGATTAGGATTATGGCAACAAAGCAAGATGCTTAGCAGGAAGCAAAGGGACAAGAGCTAGGGAAGCAAGGAAGAACGAGGACGCTGCCAGGATGCAGTACAATCGCGGAGCGATTGAAAAGGACTGACCAAAGGATGATTTTAGCAGGAAGCTAAAGGAGCGTTTGGAAAACGAAGTGGATAGCCATTGACGGCAAGAGGACGGCACTAGGATGTGTTAAATGTTACATGAAGTAGCATGGTGGGTGTATCGGATGTATACCCGTTCAGGGGAAAGATAAAAAGGCAGCTTCGGCATAAGTAAGGATACTTAATCATGGAAGTAGCAAGATTGGGGCGTGGCTATTAGCTACGCCTTAGTTCTTTCTGGAGGTTGCACTTCTCGCACTTGCAATTATTCTTGTATAACTCGCAACTCGCAACTCGCAACTCGCAACTTAAATCTTATGTGGCGGTATTACGACACTTTTAAGTAATTCATTTTCCATGATCAAAACGCCTTGATACACGCTTTGCCCATCACTCGAAAACTCAAAAATAAATTCGCTTTTGATACCTGGTTTGCCGCTTTTTAAAATACCAAGTCGGCGTTTATTGCAAGCAACACTCATCAATTGCACATTTAATTGCTCAATTTGTCTTTGTGCATGAAGATTAGCTGCTTCGGCTACTTTTCTGTTTAACCAAAAAAAATAGATGATGCTGCCAATAATGATGAGTGTCCACAAGCCTGCCATTTACGAGAATAACCTTCCAATTGCGCGAGCGAGAGTTTCGCTACGATTTTCTTTTCTTAATAAACCTAGTAGGTGAGGGCGAATACTAGGAATTGCAACTAAATCGGTGAAAATACTCACAAACAGTTGTTCAATTTCAGTGTGGTGTGCACAGCAATCCATAAACACATGTAAGCGTTCTGGGTCTTCAAGCGTGCTAAAACAACGCCCTGCAATTGTTAATAGGACATCTGACTGGGTGTTCATATCAGAGCGTAATACAGCATCTACAAGTTGCGCAGTTAAACCTTGTGCTGGTGTTTTTGATAAGCTTCTGAGGGCTGCTACAAGGGCGATGTCGTCTTTTTGCTCTATCGCCTTTAAACCATAGGCTAACAATTGCTCTGCAAACACGGGTTCGATTGCAACATGTTCAAGCATTGCACTTAGCGGCTGTAATACTTCGACTGGTAATTGCCCCCAAGCGGCTTGTAGATTTGCTAAATTGTTGTCGTTATCTAAACGCATCGCAAAGTCTGCAATACCTTGTACTGCAACACTTTGCCAATTATCAAATCCTAGTTTGCCTGAAAAATACAGCTGCGCATATTCGTAATACTGTGAAGCACTTTGTTTAAGCAAACATTTAACCTGTGCATTAAATGCCGCTAACTTGTTGGCGTTTGGCGTAAATACATACGGGTTGTTGTCTAATTTGCCTTCGGCATTTTCACCGGTAATTTCTGTACCAAGCGCTTCAATTACCATGTTTGCGAAATGATCGCGGCTTGCGCTTACAAGACGGCTTTGCTCATCTAGTGGGAATTTTAAAAACCATACATAAGGTTCTTTAGACGCTTTTACATCCCAAAATTGAATAGCAAGCCAAGCATGACCTGCAAGCGGGTATGGGTAAGGGATTTTTGTTTCTTCAATGGCAAGAAATTGTTTTTTGTCTAATTTCGTGATGTGTCTGCCAATATCGAAGGCACGCCAAGTGGTACCTGCTGCATCCAGAAGTTGCCCTAAGGTGGCGATCTGCTCAGTCATAAAATCTCAATTACCGTATTTAATCTATATCAGCCGCGAATTATACGCCATACCATGGCGCCTTGGAACAGGGTATACTAAGCACAAAGGTATTAAGAGTTTTACAATGCATCAACAGACTTTGGCGCTGCTGCGCGAATTAGAATCCACATTACAACGCCATTCACTTTGGCAAACAACACCGATTGACCCAAGTGCACTCAATTCTAGTGTACCGTTTTGTCATGACACCATGGCTTTTGAGCAATGGCTGCAATTTGTTTTTCTTGAAAAAATGCATACCCTCATTGCACATGCCCAGCCTTTACCCCGTAATTTTGCAATTGCGCCTATGGCTGAAATGATGCTGGCACAACACAGCGGCGGTAATGATGTGATTAACGTTTTACAAAAACTCGATCAACTTTTGAGTGATGACTAAGATGCAAGAGATTGTTAAGCCACAATTTGATGAGTTAACGATTCTGTACCGCGATGAAAATTACATTGCGATTGATAAACCATCTGGTTTATTGGTTCACCGTTCGTTTTTAGACAAACACGAAACCCAATTTGCGATGCAAATGCTGCGTGACCAAATTGGTCAACACGTGTTTCCTGTACATCGGTTAGATAGACCAACCTCAGGCGTATTACTGTTTGCGTTAAGTTCAGAAGCAGCCCGTGATATGAATCAGTTATTTATTGATGGGCAAATTGAAAAGCGTTATTTAGCTTTAGTAAGAGGCTTTTTAAACGAATCAATCTTCTTAGATAAACCTTTAAAAGAAGAGCTTGATAAAATCGCCGACAAGTTTGCTGATCAAAATAAAGCACCGCAAGAAGCACAAACGCAATTTCATTGTTTGCACCAAGCAAGCTTGCCTATTCCAATTGGTAAATACCCAACAGTTCGTTACTCGCTGGTGGAGTGTTTTCCAAAAACTGGCCGCAAACATCAAATACGCCGTCATTTAAAACATTTATCATTGCCAATTATTGGTGATGTAAATCATGGTGATAATCAGCATAATCAATTTTTTAGAGAGCATTTTAAACTTCGTCGGTTAATGTTATTTGCCTCTGAATTAAAGTTTGTGCACCCTTATAGCAAGCAACCAATAACAATTAGAGCGCCTTTAGGCGATGCAATGTTAACGATTTGCCAGCAACTTGGCTGGCCAACAGAAGAAAAGGATTATTATGGCAACCATTAGTATTTTTGTCGGCAGTGTTTACGGCGGTGCTGAGCGTTTAAGCGAACAAGTTATTGAAGTCATTGAAAAGTCTGAGCATCAAGCGCAATTAGTTGAAAATGCCACGGTTGATGACATGCTGGCTGCGTCACATATTTTAGTGATCACTTCAACGACGGGTCAGGGCGATATTCCTGATAACTTAATCGCTTTATATAGCCAATTAAATGATCAATTCCCACTGTTAACAGGCAAGCAATACGGCATTATTGCTATGGGTGACCGCAGCTATGGCGATACGTTCTGTGGTGCAGGTCGCAGTTTTGATGAGCTGTTTCGTGATTTACAGGCAAAACCTGTCGGTCATCGTTTAGAAATTGATGCCTGTGAAGATTTTGAGCCTTGGCCTGTAACTGAGCCATGGTTAAATGAGTGGCTGACGAAAATTAGTTAATGCCTCTTAATTAGCTAGTGTCTCTTAAAAGTGCTGATTGAATAAGCAATTGGCACTTTCCCCTTGGTTTTTCGAGTACAGAATCTGTGACCTTGGTGATATACTTAACCATCATTTTATGAGGCTGTTATGATTTCAAAAAACCAACTGAAACTAATTCGTGCATTAGGTCAAAAGAAATACCGTAAGCAATACAATCAGTACCTTGTACAAGGCGAAAAAAATGTACTTGAATTACTAAACAGTGGTTTAAGTATTGCTCATATTTTTGCGACTCCTGCATTTATTTCAGCGCATCAAACAGCGCTTGCAGCCCATCAAGTCATTGAAGCAGACGAAGACAGCCTAACTAAAGCCAGTACGCTTGTTAGTAACAACGCAGCCATTGCTGTTGTTGATATGCCAAGTCAGCAAGCATTACCCACATCAGGGCTTATTTTAGCCCTTGATGGCGTGTCGGATCCGGGGAATTTGGGCACGATTATTCGTGTTGCTGACTGGTATGGTATTAAGCATATTGTTACCAGCACAGACAGTGCCGATGCTTATAACCCGAAAACCATCAGCGCAACTATGGGTTCATTTGCTCGTGTGAGTGTCACACAAACCGACTTAACCAGTTACTTACCAAGCCTAAAGCTCCCTGTGTATGGTGCATTTTTAGAAGGTGAGAACATCCATAAAACTGCTCTTAAACAAGATGCCGTATTACTCATGGGCAGTGAATCTCATGGTATTCGTGCTGATTGCGAAAGCTTAGTTACTGATAAAATAACCATTCCGGCTTATGGCCAAGCAGAATCGCTTAATGTTGCAATGGCAACGGGTATTATTTTAGATAATTTTAAGCGCCACGCTTAACCTTTTACCCTAAAATGGGTTAAATTGAAGAATAACAATAAAAATCGGTAAAACAATTAGATGCGCTTAAGCACCATAAAATTAGCGGGTTTCAAATCGTTTGTTGAACCCACTAAGATCCCATTCCCTGATCAGATGACGTGTGTTGTCGGCCCGAACGGCTGTGGCAAATCAAATGTCATTGATGCAGTGCGTTGGGTGCTAGGTGAAAGCTCAGCTAAAAACTTACGTGGCGATGCCATGACCGATGTTATTTTTAACGGCTCAACTAATCGAAAGCCAATTTCACAAGCCTCTGTTGAGTTGGTGTTTGATAACACCAGTGGTCATTTACCGAATACCTTTGCTGATCGAAACCAAGTGGCGATCAAACGCTTAGTGACTCGAGATGGCCAGTCAATTTATTTTCTAAATGGCAGCAAATGCCGTAAGCGTGATATTACCGACATCTTTTTAGGCACAGGTCTTGGCCCGCGCAGTTATGCGATTATTGAGCAGGGCATGATATCGCGTTTAATAGAGAGCAAACCGGCTGACTTACGTGTTTTTTTAGAAGAAGCTGCGGGGGTTTCAAAATACAAAGAGCGTCGTCGTGAAACGCAAACCCGCATTAAAAGTACCCGCGAAAACCTTGAACGTTTGCTTGATGTAAGGCAAGAGTTGCAAACACAGCTCGATAAGCTTGCAGTGCAATCAGTCGATGCAAAAAAATACCGAGAGCTAAAAGCCACTGAGCGCACTTTAAAAGGGCAAATTGCGGTTTTAAAGTGGCAGAAGTTACACCAACAACAAATCGATAAAGCTGAGCAAATCAATAAACTTAAAGAGCAAATTCAGTTCTTTAGAGAAGCGCACTCTGGCCACGATGATGTTTTAGCAAGTCTTGAAAATCAGGTGCAACTTGAGCAGCAAAAACTGCAAGACGCCCAGCAGGCTCAGCATCAAACTCATACAGAGTTAACCCGCAAAGAACAGCAACAGATCAGCTTAAAGCAGCAACAGCAAACACTTAGCCAAAACCTTATCAAACAGCAACAACTGCAGTTACAAAATAAAGAGCTGCAAGAAGAGCAACACGCTTCAGCCGCCATTTTACAAGAGCAGCTACAAGAAGCGATTGAGCAAAGTTTACTGTGCGCTGAGCAAGTTGAAGAGGTTGAAGAGCAAGTTGCTCTACAGCAGCAACAAACGCAAAGCGCCAATGAGCAATATCAAAGTACCTTACAGAAAAGCCAAGCTCATAGCAGTGATATTAATGTTGCAAAGAATCAACAGGCTCACTTTGCCCAGACTGTTGCGCAACTTGAAACTCAGCAGACACAACTTGCCGCTGAAATTAGTGAACTCGAAGCGACCCCAGTTGCAGCGCAAATTGCAGAGCAACAACAGCATATTCAAACACTGACGAAGGAGCTTGCGCAGCAACAAAGTGCGCTAAATAAGCTCACTCAAAATCTAGAGCAAGCGGATAAAGAACAACAGCACTTAGAGCAGGATTTAAGGCGGGTTCAGCAGCACAGCAATGAAAATAGAGCCAGCATAGCTGCGCTTAATTCTGTGTTATCAGAGCAAACCGATAGCGAAAGTGTCTCTCTATTGGCGCAGTTAAAGGTGGCTTCTGGCTTTGAGCCACTAATTGAACAAGCCCTACTTGGCCTTGAGCATCTAAAGGTCAGTCAACATAAAGAGCCTAACAGTGTTTGGCCTGCAGCTGATGATGAGTTACCAAAAGAGTCATTAGCTAATTATATCGAATCGGGTGCTTACCCTGATTTATTAGCCCGGTTTGCATTTCAACCTTGTTTTGATGACGCTATTTTGGCGGATCCATATTGGCTGGCTGTGATTGATGAAGAGGGCTGTATGCATGGTCGTAACTTTCATACCGATGCCAATAAAGACGCCGACAATTCTTTGCTTTTAAAGCATGCTCAGCTTAGTGATGCACAGCAGTTAGATGAAGAGCTCAACGAGCAATTAGAATCTAAGCAGCAATTGCTAAATGAGCATCTAGCTCACAAAAAAACACTTACCGCCGATAAAGAGCAATACAGAGAGCGAATTCACCAAGCAGCTCAGCAGATTGCATCGGCCTGCACTCGACGCGATATGCTATTAGAGCAGCAAACCCAGTGGCAAAACCAGCTTATTAAGTTGCAACAGCGTCAAACCTTACTGGCTGAGCAAAAGCAAAATGCTGACGAACAGCAACAAACGCAGCAGTATTTACTTGAGCAATTGTTAGAGCAGCAATTAGAACTTGAAACTGAGTTAGAGCAAGCAAAACACCAACAAGGTGAGGCAAATAACCGCTATCGCCAAGTGGCTTCTATGCTTGAGCAATATAAAACGCAAGCCCATCAAGCTAATTTGACTGAACAAAAAGCTCGCAGTGAGTGTCAACTTAGCGAAACCAAACTACAGCATGCAAATGCCGCCCAAAGTGCTGCCAGTGAAGCTGTATTAGAGCTCAACGAGCAACTAGAAGAGCTAGTGATCCCGCTTGAAGAAGTAGCAGAGCAGATTATGCTATTGCTTGAAAAGCATCAACAAAGTGACGTTGAGCTGAAAAACTTGCAAGCGGCCTTGAGTCAAGCTAAAAAGGAGCTTGCTGATAAGCAAATAGCGTTGAAATCATCGCAAACTGAGTTGGTGACGTTACAAGAGCTGTTGCAAGCATTAGCGCTGGATGAGCAAAGTTTAATCGTGAAGGCGCAAGCTGCGTTAGAGCCACTTGAAGAACTGGAACAAAATTTAAAAACAGTACTTGAAGAACTGCCAGACAATGCCAATTTAAATAGCATGCAAACGAGGCTTACAAAAACCACGCAAGCATTAAATGAACTTGGCGCGGTGAACTTAGCGGCAATAGATGAGTTTGAGCAGGCTAAACAGCGCAGCGATTATTTAAATCAGCAGCTTGATGACTTAACACAAGCATTAAATACCCTTGAAGGGGCGATTCAAAAAATCGACCGAGAAACAAAAAATCGTTTCAAGGCGACCTTTGAACAAGTAAATACAGACTTTGGGGAGTTATTCCCAAAAGTGTTTGGTGGCGGTAGTGCTTACCTTGAATTGACCAGTGATGATCTACTTGAAAGTGGGGTGAGCATCATGGCAAGGCCACCAGGCAAGAAAAATTCGACAATTCACCTGCTTAGTGGTGGAGAAAAAGCGCTGACCGCATTATCATTGGTGTTTTCAATATTCAGGCTCAATCCAGCTCCATTCTGTATGCTAGATGAAGTGGATGCGCCATTGGATGATGCGAACGTGGGTCGTTTTTGCCGTTTGGTAGAAGAGATGTCACAATCAGTACAATTTATTTATATCAGTCATAACAAGATTGCTATGGAAATGGCAGGCAGATTGACCGGTGTAACTATGGCCGAACCAGGTGTATCACGTATGGTCGCTGTAGATATAGAACAAGCTGTGCAAATGGCACATGCATAAAATTTAGGCATATCAAATAATAAAGGTGAGGGGATGGCCGAAGAATTAAGATGGGCTTTAATCGTAATCAGTGTATTTGTCATTGGTGGTTTATTAATTCACGGCTTATGGTCGGTGCGTAAAAAGGACAGCCCAGATACGCCTTCAGTTGAGCGGGTTGAACCGAAGGAAACATCCAGTGAGGTTCAAGAGCCTGCGACTGCAAAATCGCAAGAGCGTGATGAGCCAGAGTTTGGAGATTTAAGCTTCTCAGCAGAAAGTCACGACGAACCAGCTGTGTCAGAACAGGTTGTCGAAAAGCCAGAAGCAGAAGCTTCGCAACAAGAACCTGAAGAAGAGCCTGCTGATGCACAAGCACCAACCGATTTCATTATTGTGCATTTACAAATGCCAGAAGGTTTAACAATGGATGGCAGCCAATTATTGCCAGCTGTTAATATGTTAGGCTTTAAGTATTCTGAAGAAGGTTTCTTTAACCGTCACTTAGACCCAGCAGGCACAGGCCCTGTGTTATTCCGCTTAGTGAATATGTACAACCCAGGCACGTTCGATATTGATAATATGGAACAGTTCAGCACCGCAGGTGTTAGTTTATTTATGACCTTACCATGTGATGGCGATGGTCTAAGTGCATTCAACATGTTGCACAGCGCAGCTAAAAAGCTAGCCGATGAATTTGGTGCAACGATTTTAGATAGCAACCGTGAAGAAATGACGGTTGAAAGCGTTCGTGAGTATGTTGAGAAAGTTCGTAGCTTTTCAGCATAATCGCACACACAGACTATAAGTATTAGGCCACTTGGCGTTAAGTCGTCGAAGTGGCTTTTTTATGTAGATTTTTGAGGTTTTCATGTCCAGCCCTATCTTTGAGCAAATTAGCCAACTTCGTGCCCAGTTAGAAGAGCATAACCATAATTATTATGTGCTGGATGCACCGAGCATTCCTGATGCTGAATATGACCGTTTAATGCGCGAATTAAGCGCCCTTGAGCAAGCTAATCCTGAGTTTCAAAGCCCAGACTCACCAAGCCAAAAAGTCGGTGGTGCAGCACTTGATAAGTTTGAGCAAGTTACTCACCAAGTGCCCATGCTGTCACTTGATAATGCCTTTTCAGAAGAAGAGTTTGCCGCCTTTAACCGCCGTATCAAAGAGCGTTTAATGGACAACAAGGAGCTGACTTTTTGTTGTGAGCCAAAGCTTGATGGTTTAGCGGTATCAATTATTTACCGTGATGGGGTTTTAGTTCAAGCAGCTACCCGTGGCGATGGCATGGTAGGTGAAAACATCACCCAAAACGTGAAAACAATTCGTAATGTGCCGCTTAAGTTACGTGGCGATGACTTTCCAGCAGAGCTTGAAGTGCGCGGTGAAGTATTTATGGACAGCGCCGGTTTTGCCAAACTAAACAGTGAAGCCGAAAAACGTGGCGACAAAGTCTTTGTTAACCCGCGTAATGCTGCGGCTGGTAGCTTACGACAGCTTGACTCTAAAGTAACAGCAAAACGTCCACTGATGTTTTATGCCTACAGCACTGGGCTTGTTGCCGATGGGCAGTTACCAGAAGATCACTATCAACAACTGGCTAAACTGACCGATTGGGGTTTACCACTTTGCCCAGAAACAAAACTGGTTGAAGGCCAGCAAGCTGCACTTGATTATTACCAAGATATATTGACGCGTCGAAGTAGCCTTGCCTACGAAATTGACGGTGTGGTAATAAAAGTTAACGACAAAAAACACCAAGAGCGTTTAGGCTTTGTGGCACGTGCGCCGCGCTGGGCAATTGCTTTTAAATTCCCTGCGCAAGAAGAAATCACCCAATTACTTGATGTTGAGTTTCAGGTAGGGCGCACTGGCGCAATTACCCCTGTAGCACGATTAGAGCCGGTATTTGTGGGGGGCGTAACGGTATCTAACGCAACGCTGCATAATGGTGATGAAATTGCCCGTTTAGGCGTTAAAATTGGCGATACTGTGATTATTCGCCGTGCGGGTGATGTTATTCCACAAATTACCCAAGTTGTCCATGAGCGTCGCCCTGACGATGCGAAAGACATTGAATTTCCTGCTACCTGCCCAATTTGTGACTCACATGTGGAGCGCATTGAAGGTGAAGCGGTTGCCCGTTGTACTGGTGGTTTAGTGTGCCAAGCGCAGCGCAAGCAAGCAATTAAACATTTTGCGTCACGTAAAGCCCTTGATGTTGATGGTTTAGGCGACAAAATTGTTGATCAACTCGTTGATCGTGAGCTTATCAAAACGCCTGCTGATTTATTTATCCTTAAACAAGGGCATTTTGAATCACTAGAGCGAATGGGTCCTAAGTCTGCTAAGAACTTAGTTAATGCGCTGCAAGATGCTAAGCAAACAACCTTAGCTAAATTCCTATACTCGTTAGGTATTCGCGAAGTGGGTGAAGCAACCGCGCAAAACTTAGCAAACCACTTTTTAACACTAGAAAAAATCACTCAAGCAAGCGTTGATGCGTTAACTGAAGTAAGTGACGTAGGTGAGATCGTTGCTAAGCATGTACGTGGCTTCTTTAGCGAAGAGCACAATATGGCAGTTGTAAATACGTTAGTTGAGCAAGGTATTCACTGGCCAGAATTAACCGCGCCGAGCGCCGATGCGCAGCCATTAGCGGGCTTAACTTACGTACTAACCGGCACATTGAGCGAGCTTAACCGTAATGATGCAAAAGCGCGTTTACAAGCGTTAGGTGCAAAAGTATCGGGTAGTGTATCTGCTAAAACAGATGCGCTGATTGCAGGTGAAAAAGCGGGCTCAAAATTAACCAAAGCACAAGACTTAGGCATTGATGTGTTAACTGAGGCTGACCTTATTGCGCTTTTAAGTGAGCACAATGGATAGTCTCTTGCAGGCAATGTCGTCAGTTGCTTTAACAATCGGCAGCTGGCTGCAACCACACCTTTACAATATTTCATTACTGCTGGTGGTGTGCTTTTTATCCTTGTATGCAAACGACATTATTAAAGTGACCAAGCGCTTTGTCGCGCGTCGTCACTTTATTATACGCGTGCTTTGCTTTGTGCTAGTCACTGGGTTTGGGATGGGCTTACTTGTGGTGTTTGTAACTCCATTTTTAAGTAAGTTGCTAATGCTACTCGGTGTTAAATGGCTGGCTCTTACACTTACAGCCGCGTTTTTTGTACTTGGCATCATTGCCGATAAGAAGAACCAAATATGAATCGCTACGGGCCAGAATACTGGGATAAACATGGCGCTTATCGAACCCCAGTAGCGTTTCATTTAACGTTGTTAGTGTTGTTACGCAGTTACTTTATATGGATTATGGCGGCGCTCAGCCGTCGCCCTGATTTAGATATCATGTCGCTGTTTTTTAAGTCGAAAAGCGATTTCTTTACAGCCATTGCTATAGCAGCAATCGCCTTATTACCGGCGGTGATCTTTTGTTTACGCCGACCTCAAGAAAATGCTGAAAGTGCAAAACGTCTCGCGTCTATATGGCGCTTTATGCGCTGGCCATTAATTTTGTGTGCCATCACAGATTTAAGTTGGTTAACCTATCAGGCTGCGCACAGTCATTATCAGTTTTCGTTTTTTTTAGCCTGTCAAATGGTACTGGTGTTATGGGTACTGTTATATTTATTAAAAAGCAGATATCTGTCGGTCTTTTTTAATGATTGGCCAGATCCAATTGAAAAAAAGTAGGGCTGCAATATGTTGGCAATTAATAAGCTTTTAGCAAAAATTTCACTCACTATCGCGCTGGTATTAATTGCTTTATGGGTATTTACGCCACTTTGGCACAGTGCTGCATTTTCGTTGTTTGTGATGTTATGGGGCTTTATTACGTTATCAAGCTTATATCGAGTGACTCCGTTATTTGTAGCGCGTAACCCCATTACTGATTTACTAAAGCGTGATGTAAATCAGCTAGCGCTGATAAGTCTGGCTGGTTTATTCGATTTTAAACGCAAAGCTGAGTTTGTTTTAATTGGCCAAATTAAGCAGATTGAAATCGGCGAAGGTATAATCCATGTAACGGATGTCAACGACCAGCAAATAACTGCAGTATTGAGTGTTGCTAGCAGCCAAATTAATAGCCATTTAGCACAGCTACTTTCTGAGCGTGAACGTGCACAAATAGATATCCGGCTGCAAACACATTAATCACTAGACGCATGCTGCTTGCCCTTAGTAGGGCTTGTGATGTACTGTGCAACTGTTGTATTCAACCCTGAGGGAGCACTATGTTAACTTGGCAAGATATTTTAGAGTTTGCCCATAACGGCAACCCAACACCTCCACGTCGAGTCGAAAAATCGCCATCCGAATGGCAAGCCGAGCTTGAACAAGATGCATTCTATGTAACCCGTTTAAAAGGCACCGAACGTCCTCACAGCTCTGATTCATGTACGATATTTGAACCTGGTCAATATGCGTGTGTATGTTGTGACAACTTACTATTTGACGGTGATGAAAAGTTCGATAGTGGCACCGGCTGGCCGTCATTTACTCAGCCAAGCAGTGTTGAAAGCATTGCCTATATCGCGGACTCTAGCCATGGTATGCAGCGTATTGAAGCTATTTGTAATGTTTGCGATGCACATTTAGGACATGTATTCCCCGATGGCCCGCCGCCAAGTGGTTTACGCTATTGCATGAATGCCATAGCGATGAAAAAACGCGACTAATGCGTGTTTAACCCATACTTAATCTAGGTACTGGGCAATGATGAAAATAAGGTGCTCACGGTGAATTGGCTTACTAATTATGTAGTCTGTCAAAATACTCGATTGCGCCTTATCGTCTTTTAATACCGATGCTGTAACCGCAATGATTGGAATATGCTTAAAGCGATCATCACTACGAATTAGCTGACTTGCTTCTAATCCACCCATCACTGGCATCTTTAGATCCATAATGATCAGATCAGGTTGGTTCTCTTCTACCTTTTTCAAGGCCTCTTCACCGTTTATTGCTGTATCTATTGTAAAGCTCCAGCGTGATAGAAATGACTCCAAGTACTCACGGTTGTATGGAATATCATCAACTATCAATATACGAGCTGGATTAAAATGATAGCTAGAAATAGCAGGGTAATTTCGATGTTTAACCTCTGTTTTTGATTCGGCAAATTCTATATTTGGTAGCAATACAATAAACTCGCTACCTTTATCTTTTTCACTAATTACAGATAGTTCACCACCCATCAATTTTATAAAGCGATGAGATATAGCTAAACCGAGTCCAGTGCCACCAAATTCAGAACTGCGTTGCCCTTGAACTTGCTCAAAATCATTAAAAATCAGCGCTTGTTGATCGGTTGGGATCCCCTTGCCAGTATCTTTGACATGAATTTTTATATTAATGTGGCCATCATTTTCACGTTCTTCAAAGTCAAAGTGAACTTTAACGCTACCATGTGAGGTAAATTTAATCGCATTACTGATCAAGTTTGTCAGTACCTGTCGAACTTTATTGCTATCAAGTAAAACAGGGGTTTTAAATTCAGGGTGTGAAGTGATCTGTAAATCTAGATCCTTTTGAGCGCTGAGCTGCAAAAACATCATACTTAGTTCATGGCACATCGTCGGAATTTCGACCCTTTCCATGTCCAGCTGCATTTTTCCTGCATCAATTTTAGATAAATCAAGAATATCATTGAGGACGTTTAGCAGAGAGCTGCCAGAGATCGAAATGGCTTCTAAATAGCGGCGTTTATTTTTATCAGTTTCACTGTCTTGGAGTAATTGGCTGAAGCCTAATACTGCATTAAGCGGTGTTCTTAGCTCATGTGACATATTCGCTAAGAACCTGCTCTTAGCTTGGTTTGACTGCTCGGCTTGCTCTTTGGCATCCAAGTATTCTTGAGTTCGTTTTGCAACGGTTTCTTCTAATTGACTATGTTGCTCATGCATGCTGTTTATTTGTTGTCTTACGGCAGCACGCATCATTTTAAAACCACTGGCAAGAGTGCCAATTTCATCACGACTTTTAATATTTATTGGGCAATTTAGATCGCCAGTGGTAACTGCATGCGAAAACTCAACTAATTGCTCAATAGGCTGTAAAATAATTCGGCGTATAATGATATAAGCAATGAGTAATGCAGTAAGTAAGTAAATTGCGAACAGTGATACAGCATTGCTGATAATTGATTTAGTTTTTAATGTTAAATCAATATCTGAAAAACTAACAATAACATAGCCAATATTTTCATCTTGGGCGTTATTGATTGGAACTGCTACAGCATATTGTTGATCTAAAGTGATGATAGAATTTTGTTTTGGATTGAGCTGCTTTATTATCGTTTGATTTGTTTCTAAGGTATCGACTTTGCTGTAATCAGGGTGAGCGGCAATAAAGTTATTCTGATCGATAAAGTAGATTGTCTTTAAATCATCAAATGTATTATTTGCCAGAATACCTTTAAGAGTGATGCCTTGAATTTTTAAAACCCAACTACCTACTGTATTGTCTTTTGTAAGGGTCTTTATCTCTGAGAGCATAGGTGAAACGATGGCATTAGCTTTTTCACTCATATTCAGCAAGGTTTGCTCTTTTAACTCAATAACATGTAAAGTTGTACTTACCCCTAAAATCAACGTAATAGTAAACCCAATAATGAGTAGGATTTTATGAGCAATACTGACTCTCATTGTTTATTTTCACTCCTTGTCTGTAATGCCCGCATATTAACATTAATTTTTGCATCAGTAGCTTTTATTGATTGCTTTATGTCTGCTCCATAAAAAATTTGACTAAATGTTTGCGATATAAGCTCACCGACAACTGGAAACTCAACCATCCCAGCTTGTAAACGGTCAGGAGTAGCATGCTCAAATACCCATAACATGGCTTTATTAAAGCCTGGTTTGTTTACGAGAGTAAATAGTTTCTCGTGCCACACCTTTTGTCTTGGCGGTGAGCCGCCTGTACTTAATAATGCCGCTGTTTGCTCACTGGTTGCCCACTGAATAAATAACCACGCTGCCTTTTTTTGATTTGATTGGTTATTAATTGCGAATGCCCAAGACCAAGGAGATGTTTCACGGGCGACTGGACCGGCTGGTAACGGCGCGGCTTCCCATTTATTCCAAATATCTGACTCTTCAGCGGTATCTATTTCATTATAAAAATGAGAGGCTAAAAACGCCGAAGCAAGTTGACCTTCTTTAAATAGTCGACGAATTTCATAAAAGTGCAGCAAGCGACTGTTATCAGGATTGCCGAATCCCGTTACAAGGTCTCGGTATGCTTGCAGACTTTGTGCTGTTTGAGGGCTATCAAAAACAGACTGACCTTGCGCGTCAATTACTTCAGCACCATAAGCACGCATAATGGGTAACACTGTCCAAGTGTTTAATCCTGCACCTGGCAGAGTTCGGGAGGCAAATGCGTGCATGCCATTTAAAGATGGGGTGCGGTCAATTGCCTTTTGAAGCTTAATTTTAGTCTCTTGTAGTTGCTCGTACGTGTCGGGTACCGCTAAGTTAAAGTGCTCGAACAGATCTTTACGATAAAAATAAATCGGTGCAGAAAAATCAAATGGTAACGAGTATAAAGCGCCATTGATTTTACAAAGAGCCAAGCTACGTTCGCTAATATCTTCTAACTGATACCAAGCTTTGTCTGTGAGTTTTGGGTTATCAATATAGGGTTGTAGGGGATCTATCCAGCCTCGACTTTGTGCTTCACCCAAAAAGGTTATACCCATTGGCAGTACATCATAGAGGCCTGTATGCATACTTAAATCTTGGTGGCGACGAACACGCATTTGAGATTGTTCTAAGGCATGAAAACCTACAGATATCCCTGTTAACTCTTCAAATAGAGGGATATATGGTTTTAGGGCCAAAAATGCAGGCTGCTCATCTGCTAATATGTTGATATGTGTACCAGACTCACTTTGCCAGTTTATTTTGGCTTGCTGCCAATATTGCAACATTGCAGAAGCTGAACAAATAGGGCTTGTAATTATGAAAGATGCAATAAGGAGATGCTTTATTAATTTCAAAAAGATGCTCCACGAAGAGGGTTATTCAGAAAGCTTGATATTTAACTTGGCAGCTTGTGCTTTTATTTTATCAAACCTTATAGCTTGTTCATCTTCTAAAGACTGAGACGCTAAGAGGGTGTAGCACTTTCTTGCAAGCATTAAGTTGAAAGACTGCCCTTGACTGTTTGTGTCAAATAAACACTGTAGCAGATTTAACGCAATACTGGCATTTTTAGGCATAATTCTAAATGCTTGTGTGAATGCCTCAAGCGCAGTATTGAGCTGGCCTTTATTAAACTGCGTTACAGCGTGGTTATTGAGCTCTTTCGGGCCAAGCTTAATATCACGTCGCTCAGTTTGCTGTTGTTGAATATAACGTAAATACACCGGATCGCTTACTGACGGGTGGCGTTCACAGTGAGTTATTATTTGGTTAAACAGCATCTGTGCTTTATGGTGAAAACCAAGCTCATGAAACGCTTTCGCTTTATCGAGCGCTCCATCTACAGAACGAATCTGAGTGTCACTTTCATCAAGTTGATTGATAAGTGCTTTAGCCTTTTGATGTTCATCTTTTAAATAATGTAAACGTGCGTTAAGAACATCAATTTGTGTTTGATTATTACTATTCGGAAATTGTTTTTTTAAATCACTCAAATATTGATTTGTTTGTCTTGAAATGCGATTAACTTGATCGGTTTGATCCGTCGTTAAGGCAAAATCAATCCCTGCACGAGCCGCATTTAGGTACACATCAGGGTTGTCGTGAATTGAGTGTTTAGCATAACTAGCTATATCTTTTTGGGTTAAATAATTTTTCTCGTAGTCATGATTAAGTAATGAAACATGGCTAAGCGTTTTTTGCCTCTCGATATTGCGAGGTGCAATTTCAACAGCTTGGCTGAAAAAAAGCTGTGCATCATCAAATTTATTGAGCTTTATTTCTAACTTTCCGAGTAAATCCAGAGCTATTAAGCGTGTTTCACTCCTTTGTAGCATAGTCCTCAACATTCTATGAGCGAGAGTATGCTCATTATTTGCAATTAAAGCTTCCACTAAGCCAACTTTTGCCCATGTAAATTTTTGAATATCGAGCACAGATTTGAAAAATGCTTTGGCTTGTTCATTTCTGTTTAAACGAAGTAGGGCATCGCCTTTTAATCTCAATAAAATCGCACTGTAACTATTCGATTTGTTTTGTAGTAATTGATCAATGCTCTTAATAGCTTTTGAGTCGTTTTCATCATCAATCAACTGGTATATATTTTTTAGATGATGCTTTCGCAATAAAACTTTTTCAATTCTATTTTTTAAGTCGTAAATAGTAAAAGGTTTAACAAGAAAATCATCCGGCTGCAGCTCTAAAACACTATGAACCAAAGAACCACTGGTTTCTGCAGATATAAATATAAAACCTGTGGAGTTTTTAATTAGGCGTTTAACTTTAAGTTCTTCATAAAGCTGATAGCCATCCTGGTGTTTACTTAGATTAAAAGAACAAACAATGAGATCAAACTGTTCTATTTGACACTGTTCTTTGGCAGCAATAGCGTGTTCTGCAAATCGCAACTGACGAAACCCCAATCCCTCTAGAGACTGCTTCATATAGCTCTGAGCAAGTGCTTGCTCTTCGACTATTAATATTTTGGCTTTCGAAAAAATCTTTGCGGGCATTAGACTTGCGACCGAGTATTGTTAACAGTGACTATAATAAACAGTCTAGCTGCTGACAAGGCAAATTACAGCTTTTGCAACGATTTAAAGTTTAGCTTTGGGCTATATCAATAAAGTGAGAAGTGAGTAATAGACTTTAGAAGTTAGATAGTAGAAGCGGTTGTTATATGTGGTGGGTGGTACTGGACTTGAA
>NZ_PNCZ01000178.1:0-226 GCF_005887425.1 Pseudoalteromonas sp. S2721 | reverse complement strand
AATCAGTCGCAGACGCTACAATTGCTACTTGGCACGTTCACCGAGGTGAAGCGGTATCCCGCGACCAAACCCTTGTTGCCATCGCAGCTGATAAAGGTGTTCTTGAAGTTGTTGCTGAAGAAGACGGTATCATGGGTGAGCACATTCACGCTGAAGGCGAAACAGTACTTGGTGAGCAAGTAATTGGTACAGTTAAAGCGGGTGCAGCACCGGCAGCAGCAGCTCC
>NZ_PNCZ01000177.1:0-260 GCF_005887425.1 Pseudoalteromonas sp. S2721 | reverse complement strand
GGTTAAATCGATATTGTAATCATCTACGTTCCCATCACGAGTACCACTAGCCACCCATCGGAATTGCCCATATGCGCCCTGTTGACGATCCGGGTTATGCTCATTGTCTGCAGACATATTTGTCCAAGGTGCAGCAGGTGGAGCATAAAGACCAAATGATGAGATTTGAACAAACATTGTTTGTCAAAAAAACTCTAAGTTATCAGCAATTTCATAGTTAGAGCTGATGTAAATTGTGTTACGGTCTAAATATTCTTTTT
>NZ_PNCZ01000176.1:0-295 GCF_005887425.1 Pseudoalteromonas sp. S2721 | reverse complement strand
TCTGTATAAGTTGCATTCCACGATTCAGAGTGATCATCATACGACCCAGCAACTGAAGCAACAGACTTAAGTTCAGGTGTACCAGACCAGCCAGATGTATCTTGTACAACACCACCAACTTCTTGGTCGTAAGAAAGAACGAAGCTATTAACGTTTTGGAAACGGAAATCACCAAAACCAGTCTCGATGTTAGCAGCTATTGTAAAGTCGATACCTTCAATTTCGAAACCTGCACCGTTGAAGTAAGATGTACCCGCTTCAACTAAAGTTCCTGAAGCTGCCCGTTTCAAATAGA
>NZ_PNCZ01000174.1:0-366 GCF_005887425.1 Pseudoalteromonas sp. S2721 | reverse complement strand
TCGCTGCTACAAATTTGATGTCGTTCGTAGGAATGGCTTCAGCCATGAACTCTTAAACACCACACCTATGTAAAACGATTAGACGTAGGCGTGAAATTTATTTCGCGCGCCATGCAAGCATAACGCCTACGTAGCAGCGGCTTTATGCCGCGACATTGGTGATGGATGCGAATTATAAGGTGCGAGATTAAAATCGCAGCTACAAGTTCGTTTCTCGTAACTTACCTGAATGTGAAGATATTAAATAATGTAATAAGGAGTATTACAGCATGGAAAGGCTTAATAAAAAGGAAAAGCTGCTATCAATTTTGTTCGGATTGGCAGCAATTATTAATTTAACTGTCGGTGTTTATTCGCTTATATTAC
>NZ_PNCZ01000173.1:0-330 GCF_005887425.1 Pseudoalteromonas sp. S2721 | reverse complement strand
TACTTTACAGTTTCCCTACCAAGACCAAGATCGCGGGCTACACTTCGCGTTGAAGAGCTGCGCGGAGCACATATGGAAAATATGTAATTGCGCCCATCAGGGTGATCTTGTATGCCAGCATAGCCCCCACCTTCCCTGCCCGCATTCCAGTTAAGCACTGAATAGTAGGTGTACTTAGTAAGTCCATTTCTAGGCACATACATCATCCTGCATGCTCGTGTTACCGCGACCTACTTCATTAAAGTTAAACCAAATCGACGCGTCCCTGTCTTCAACCTTATTAGCTTGGGCACTCCAACTACTCAACATTCCGACTACTGCCAATTTTAT
>NZ_PNCZ01000018.1:0-94285 GCF_005887425.1 Pseudoalteromonas sp. S2721 | reverse complement strand
AAATATTATGTATGCTGAATTAAATCGAAATTAAACTATAACAAATTAACTGTTTGGTTACACATGATTTGAACACATGATTTGAACACATGATTTGAACACATGATGATAACCACTTACATGGAGCCAATTATGACTACTGAAGCCGTTGTTATTGTTGCCGCAAAACGCACCCCTATGGGTGGTTTTATGGGCGCACTAAGTGGTGCACACGCAACTGATTTAGGTGCTACAGCTATTAAAAGTAGCTTAGAGCAAGCCGGTTTATCTGCCGATAAGATTGACGAAGTGATCATGGGCTGCGTATTACCAGCTGGTCTTGGTCAAGCACCTGCACGCCAAGCAATGTTAAAAGCGGGTCTTAATCAAGGTACTGGCGCTACAACAATCAACAAAGTATGTGGTTCTGGCTTAAAAGCTGCAATGTTTGCCCATGACTTAATTAAATCAGGCTCTATCAACTCAGCGGTTGCTGGTGGCATGGAAAGCATGAGTAATGCCCCTTATATGTTACCAAATGCACGTTCAGGTATGCGTATGGGTCATGGCGAAGTAAAAGATCACATGATGTGTGATGGCCTTGAAGATGCTTACGACAACAAAGCAATGGGTTGTTTTGCACAAGACACTGCTGATCAGTATTCAATTGGTCGTGAACAAATGGATAACTTTGCGCTTACCTCACTAACTAAAGCGAATAGTGCGATTGAAACCGGCGCATTTGCAAACGAGATTGCCGCGCACACTATTTCTACACGCAAAGGTGATGTGACCGTTGCGATTGATGAGCAACCAGGCAATGCACGTCCTGATAAAATCCCGGGTTTACGTCCTGCATTCAAAAAAGACGGTACGATTACAGCTGCAAACTCGTCATCAATTTCTGATGGTGCAGCAGCGCTTGTGTTAATGCGTGAATCAGATGCTAAAGCACAAGGTTTAACACCACTGTGTCGTATTGTTGCTCACAGCACACATTCTCAAGCACCAAGTGAATTTACTTTAGCACCGGTTGGCGCGATGCAATCGCTTTTAGAAAAAGCAGGTTGGTCTGTGAATGATGTTGATTTATGGGAAATCAACGAAGCGTTTGCCATGGTGACTATGCTTGCAATTAACGAGTTAAAACTTGATGAAAGCAAAGTAAACGTAAACGGCGGTGCCTGTGCACTTGGTCACCCAATTGGTGCAAGCGGCGCGCGTATCTTAGTTACCTTAATTCATGCATTAAAGAATCGTGGTCTTAGCAAAGGTGTTGCCTCACTGTGTATCGGTGGTGGTGAAGCTGTTGCTATGGCAATTGAAGCTATTTAATCACTTTAGAATTTTAATCTCTCACAGCCGCAACGTATTTTAAAAACTATCATGTTGCGGCCTCTTTATACCCACTGGGGAGGAGTGCCTCATGCACCAAGTACCTTTATTTATCAACGGCGAATTTACCCAATCAAGTTCATCGCAACTGATTGATGTTATCAATCCTGCGAACCAAGAAGTGTTAGCCCAAGTACCGTGTGCAACGGATGCTGAAATGGATGCAGCCATTGCCTCTGCAAAAGAAACATTTAAAACATGGAAAGAAGTGCCAATTTCTGAGCGTGCGCGCATTATGATGAAATACGCTGCACTACTAAAAGAAAACCATGACGAGCTTGCGACGATTATTTGTCATGAGCTGGGTAAAACATTTGAAGATGCCAAAGGCGATGTTTGGCGTGGTATTGAAGTGGTTGAGCAAGCAGCCAATGCACCATCTCTGATGATGGGCGAAACAATGGAAAACGTAGCGCGTAAAATCGATACTTACTCTTACATGCAACCATTAGGTGTATGTGCGGGTATTACGCCATTTAACTTCCCTGCGATGATCCCTTTATGGATGTTCCCACTAGCTATTGTGTGTGGTAACACCTTTATTCTGAAACCATCAGAGCAAGATCCACTAACACCGATGCGTTTAGCTGAATTGTTTGTTGAAGCGGGTGCGCCAAAAGGGGTGTTACAAGTTGTTCATGGTACAAAACCACAAGTTGACCGTTTATTAGAAGACCCAGCAGTACGTGCTATTTCATTTGTTGGTTCGTGTGGTGTAGGTGAATACATCTATTCAAAAGGCACAGCAAACCTTAAACGCGTGCAAGCTTGTGTAGGTGCAAAAAACCACATGGTTATTATGCCAGATGCCAGTAAATCGCATGTTGTAAACAACCTAGTAGGCGCGTCTGTAGGTGCTGCGGGTCAGCGCTGTATGGGTATTTCGGTAGCTGTATTTATTGGTCAAGCAAAAGACTGGGTTGATGAAATTAAAGCTGGCTTTGAAAACGTACGCCCAGGTGTATGGGATGATACCAACGCGGCTTACGGCCCACAAACATCAAAAGCTGCTAAAGATCGTATTTTATCGCTTATCGCAAGTGGTAAAGAGCAAGGTGCAACGTGCTTAATTGATGGCTCTGACTTTACTGTTGAAGGTTACGAGCAAGGTAACTGGGTTGGTCCAACGCTATTTACTGATGTAACCACTGAGATGGATTTATACAAAGAAGAGATCTTTGGTCCTGTATTGGCTTGTATGTTCGTAGATACTCTTGAAGAGGCGATTGAGCTTATCAATAACTCGCCTTACGGTAACGGTACTTCGTTATTTACATCAAGCGGCGCTGCTGCACGTAAATTCCAACATGAAATCGAAGTAGGTCAAGTTGGTATCAATGTGCCAATTCCTGTGCCACTCCCGTTTTTCTCTTTCACAGGTTGGAAAGGCTCATTCTACGGCGACCAACACACCTACGGTAAGCAAGGTATTCGTTTTTACACAGAAACGAAAACAATTACTTCACGTTGGTTCGAGGATGATATCGCCTCAGGTCCTAACATGAGTATTAACCTTAAATAAGCCGTAATTAATTTACTGCTGAGCGAGCACACGCTCGCTCAAAGAACACACATTTAAACGACAACAATCGTTTTTCACACAAGAATAAGACAACAAAATAGAGGTCTACTATGGACTTTAATTTAACCGAAGATCAGCAAGCGTTTGCTGAAACAGCCCGTCAGTTTGCAGAGTCAGAACTTGCTCCACATGCAGCTAAGTGGGACCAAGAACACATTTTCCCGAAAGACACCATTAAAGCAGCCGGTGAGCTAGGCTTTTGTGGTTTATATACCCCTGAAGAAGCGGGCGGCTTAGGTTTATCTCGCCTAGATTCAAGCATTATCTTTGAGCAGCTTGCCATGGGTTGTACCGCAACAACCGCTATGTTGACCATTCATAATATGGCAACCTGGATGATTGCAAGCTTTGGTACTGAGGAAGTAAAAGCTCAATACTGTGAACAATTAGTAATGGGTGAGTTACTTGCGTCTTACTGTTTAACAGAGCCTGGCTCTGGCTCTGATGCGGCATCGCTAAAAACCAAAGCGGTTAAAGAGGGCGATGAGTATGTGATCTCAGGCTCTAAGATGTTTATTTCGGGTGCTGGTGAAACTGATTTACTTGTAGTTATGGCGCGCACTGGTGGTGAAGGCGCTGCCGGTATTTCGGCATTTGTTGTGCCAGCTGACGCAGCAGGTATCGAATACGGTAAAGCTGAAGAAAAAATGGGCTGGAATGCACAGCCTACACGTTTAATTAGCTTCGAAGGTGTCAGAATTCCTGCAGCTAACTTATTAGGTCAAGAAGGCGAAGGCTTTAAGTTTGCAATGCAAGGCTTAGACGGTGGTCGTATTAATATTGCTACCTGTTCATTAGGTACAGCACAAGCAGCTCTTAATACTGCGCGCGAATACCTAAAAGAACGTGAGCAATTTGGTAAGCCTTTAGCTGCTTTCCAAGCACTGCAATTTAAGATTGCTGATATGAACACCGAGCTTGTTGCCGCTCGTCAAATGGTACGCTTAGCCGCATTTAAACTAGATACCGGTGACAGCGAAAAAACCACCTACTGCGCGATGGCAAAACGTTTTGCTACAGATGTTGGTTTTAAAGTCTGTGACGACGCACTACAAATTCACGGCGGTTACGGTTACATCAAAGAATACCCATTAGAGCGTCATTTCAGAGACGTCCGTGTGCATCAAATTCTTGAAGGCACAAACGAAATCATGCGTGTGATTATCGCACGTCGTATCTTAGCAGAGTCAGCTGGCGACATTCTATAAGGAGCAACCTATGTCTAATCCATCGATTGATTTAAATATTGAAGGTAACGTAGCGGTTTTAACTATGAATAACCCGCCAGCGAATACCTGGACACAAGATACATTAACCGCGCTTAAAGACACTGTAACTGAGCTAAATGCTGACAAAAATGTCTATGCATTAGTGATTACAGGCCAAGGTGAAAAGTTCTTTAGTGCAGGTGCTGATTTAAACGTGTTTGCCAGCGGTGACAAAGGCGTTGCTGCCACTATGTCAAAAGTGTTTGGTGATGCATTTGAAGCATTAACCAATTTCCGTGGTGTATCAATCGCGGCAATTAATGGTTATGCCATGGGTGGTGGTCTTGAAGTGGCTCTTGCTTGTGATATTCGTATAGCTGAAGAGCAAGCTCAAATGGCACTGCCTGAAGCGAAAGTTGGCTTACTGCCTTGTGCTGGCGGTACTCAAAACCTTGCGTGGCTTGTTGGTGAGGGCTGGGCAAAACGCATGATCTTATGTGGCGAGCGCCTAAAAGCAGATAAAGCTCGCGAAATTGGCCTTGTTGAAGAAGTTGTTGGCACTGGTGAGAGCTTAGCTGCAGCAATGAAACTTGCTAACCAAGTTGGCGAGCAAAGCCCAGTTGCTGTGACTGCATGTAAAGAACTTATTCAAAAAGGTCGCACACAACCTATGGCCCATGCATTGCCATTAGAGCGTGAGTTATTTGTACAATTATTTGATACGCAAGACCAAAAAGAAGGCGTGAATGCGTTCTTAGAAAAGCGTAAAGCAAATTGGATAAATGGCTAATGACTAACGTAACACTACTAAATCATCAAGATGCGCCTGTGGTGTTTGAAACTGCAGAGGCCGAGAGTGGCCTCATTGCAATTGCAACACTCAATGCGCCTAAGTCTTTAAACGCTTTAAATTACGACATGATCCAACTGCTTGAGCCTCAGCTTAGAAAATGGGCTGACGATGACGCCGTTGCCATGGTTGTGCTAAAAGGGGCTGGCGAAAAAGCATTTTGTGCCGGTGGCGATGTAGTAAGCCTGCATAAAGCAATGAGCACAGGTGAGCCAGCTAACTACATTGAAGACTTTTTTACCCTTGAGTACAAATTAGACTATCTAATTCACTGCTATGAAAAGCCAATATTACTTTGGGGTAATGGCATTGTTATGGGGGGCGGCCTTGGCTTAATGGCTGGGGCAAGTCACCGTGTGGTAACAGAGACATCACGTATCGCAATGCCTGAGCTAACCATTGGTTTATACCCTGATGTGGGCGGCAGTTATTTCTTACATAAAATGCCTGAGCAAGTGGGTCTATTCTTAGGGTTAACTGCGGCGTCTATCAATGCTGAAGATGCCTTGTTTGTTAATCTTGCTGATCACTATGCAACAGCAGATAAATATGACGCTATTTTAACGGCTATCACCGCTGAAAAGTGGGGCAAAACAGCCTCATTAAACCACGAAAAGCTAACTAACATTTTAATCTCTATTGATAATATTTCAGGCCGTGTTCCTAAAGGCAATGTAAAAGATAACTTAGCGGTTATTCAAAAGCTGGCTGAGTTTGATTCATTGCAGGGGAAAATTGACTACATTCAAGCTTTACAAACTGAAGAAAAATGGCTTACCCGTGCGCAAAAGTCATTAGCACATGGTTGTCCGCTTAGTTGTGCGCTGGTTGAACGTCAATTAGCAAATTCAAAAGAAATGACATTAGCAGATTGCTTCAAAATGGAGCTGGGTATGTCGGTTCGCTGTGGCGAAGTAGGCGAGTTCCAAGAAGGGGTTCGTGCGCTGTTAATCGACAAAGACGGTGCACCTAACTGGCAGTTTAAATCGCTTAGCGATCTCGACGAAGCAGTTGTAGATAGCTTCTTTACAGCACGCTGGGATGAGCAATCTCACCCACTAAACTCATTAACGTCATCTTAAGTCCAAGGGGTAAACAAATGGCTAAATTAACAATAGGATTTATTGGTTTAGGCAACATGGGTGGCCCAATGGCGGCAAACCTTGTCAATGCAGGTCATACAGTTCGCGTGTTTGACTTAAATAAAGCGGCGGTCAGTGAGCTTGCCGATAAAGGTGCAATTGCTGCAAACGATGCAGCAGAGTGTGCCATTGGCGCTGATATTTTTATCAGTATGTTACCAGCAAGCAAACACGTTAAATCGCTTTATTTAGGCGAAACAGGTCTTATCAACTTACTTGATAGCAAAACCTTAGTGATTGACTGCTCAACCATTGATGCCGAATCAGCGCGTCAAGTGGGTAGCGAACTTGCTCAAAAAGGCATTGATTTTGTTGATGCGCCGGTATCAGGTGGTGTTGCAGGTGCAACAGCGGGTACTTTAACCTTTATCGTCGGTGGTGAGCAAAGCCACTTTGAAAAAGCCAAACTGGCTCTAGTAGATATGGGTAAAAACATCTTTCATGCTGGTGATATTGGTGCAGGCCAAGTCGCAAAAATCTGTAACAACATGTTGCTAAGCATTTTAATGGCAGGTACTAGCGAAGCACTACAAATGGGGATAAATAACGGGCTAGATCCAAAAGTGTTAAGTGAAATCATGACTGCAAGCTCTGGTCGTAACTGGACACTTGAGCTTTACAACCCATGCCCTGGTGTAATGGAAACAGCACCAGCAAGTAATGATTATAAACCGGGCTTTATGGTTGATTTAATGGCGAAAGACTTAGGTCTTGCTATGGAAGCGGCTCAGCAAAGTAATTCATCTACCCCAATGGGGTCAATGGCGAAGAATCTATACACTATGCTTCAGCATCAAGGTGCGGGTAGTGATGATTTTAGCGCTATTTTTAAATTATTCTCGAAGTAGGAGATTGTTGTGGAAATTAAAAACAACAACATCGTAATTACCGGTGGTGCGCAAGGTTTAGGCTTTGCGATGGCCGAGAAATTTGCATCCCTTGGCGCGAACATCGCCCTTATCGATATGCAACAAGACGTACTTGATACTGCAGTATCAGCGCTTGCCAAGCATGGCACAAAAGTTATGGCGTATGCTGCTAATGTCACAGATGAAGATGCTGTGGTAGCAACGTTCAACACGATTAACAAAGACTTTGGCCATATCGGCGTGTTAATTAATAACGCGGGTATCTTACGCGATGGTATGTTTATCAAAGCAAAAGAAGGCAAAGTAGTTGATAAAATGTCGTTGGCTCAATTTCAATCTGTGATTGATGTGAACCTAACCGGAGTATTCTTAGCAGGGCGTGAAGCTGCGAGCCACATGATTGAGTCTGGCAAAGGTGGCGTTATCGTTAATATGTCGAGTGTTGCTCGTGCTGGTAACATTGGCCAAACAAACTATGCTGCGTCTAAAGCCGGTGTTGTTGCGATGACAACGGGTTGGGCGAAAGAACTAGGTCGCTTTAGTATCCGTGTAGGTGCAATCGCACCGGGTGTTATTCGCACAGCAATGACAGATGCAATGAAACCAGAAGCAAAACAACGCATGATGGCGGTAACGCCAGTGGGTCGTTTTGGTGAAGCAGAAGAAATTGCCCAAACAGCACAATATATAGTAGAGAACGACTTCTTTACAGGTCGTGTTGTTGAAATTGATGGCGGTATCCGCCTTTAGTTTGAAATGGTAACCCTTTACCCATTGAAAGTACCAAAACGGTAAGCCTAGCTTGCCGTTTTTTTATTTTTAAAGTATTTTAAATTCATAATAATAAGGAGATTTGTTATGAACACTGATGGCATTACAGTATCAATGAGCAAGGGAATTAAAGCCAACTTCAAACTGGGTGAACATTTAATTGAATACTGGGGTTCTGCTTACTCAGGTAAAGAAGTTCTGAAAGTAGACGGTGAATTAATAGCAGAATCACGTAACTTTAAAACGAAATCTGTTCATGAGTTTAATATTGATGGTAAAGCCTGCCAATTAACAGTTTCAGTGACTTTATTCAGGAAGTTTTCTTCTACCATCACATTAGAGTGTGAGGGGGAGCTAGTTCACAGTTATCAACTCACATATGGTAAAACCCGACAAATTGCTTGGTATTTAAAAGCAATCCCATTTTTATTTGCAGGGATTTTAGGCTGGTGTTTTGCCGCTGATATTCTTACCTTATTAGAGTTAGTCATTTTTGGCTGCTTAACCTTTGCAATATCAGAGCTGCTTATGAAAGATCAAGGCTGGATCATCGAAGAGCAAAAGCCTTGTAATTAACTGCCTAGCATTCAATAATTAAGCGGTTAAAAGCCGCTTAACTTTGAGAGATGTAGTGAATCCCAAACAAATCCGAAATTTTTATATCAATGAAGAACAGTCTGTTTATTTGCTGTCTCACCATGATGCTAAAAAGCACCGTCAATGGCTTAATATTTGTATTAAACAGCTTACTTTGCTTGGTTACAGTGACGTTGAATTAATTGGTTCTGGTGCGTTTGGATTTGTTTTTGCCGGTGTCGATGATGAAGACTTACCTTGGGTATTTAAGTTTTCACGTATAACTCTTGCACAAAGTGTACGTGACCGTCTAGAAGACGAAGCGTACATGCTCTCGCAAGTTAATAATCCGCTTGTGCCAAAATTTTATGCCTTTGAGCGCATTAAAAAGCAAGGCATTTTAATGATGGAGCGGGCTCTAGGTGAAGACTTAGAAAAAATTTCCATCAAGCAGGGGCGTTTTAGTGCAGCAAAAGTCATGGCGCTTGCTCTTAGGCTACGTAATGTGCTAGTAGATTTACGTGAACATAAAAATGGCTTAAGCCCACAGCCAATTGTGCATGGCGATATTAAACCTTCAAACATTGTTTATGACGAACAAACCAATAAGTTGTCGTTGGTAGATTGGGGCAGCTCTGTTTATGCACAAATAGACGCTGAAGGTAATCCGGTTGCCAGCAATTTTATGGATCTTATGTCTGCTGATATCAGCACCACTAATGCACGTATGGGTGATGTGTATTTTATTGGTGATGAGCAAATGTCAGGCGGGCAGTCATCGCCACGTTTTGATGAACAAGGTGTTGCCTCAACTCTTTATGCACTGGCCTCTGCACAATCTTGCAGGTTCGGTGCGGCGGTTATTCCGGCTACAAGCCTGAATTTACCTATGGAGCTTGCCCGGGTTATTGACGGTATGCTTTCAAAAAATAAGGCCACTCGCGATGGCGCTGGTGATTATTTTATACGAAACATGCCGACAATGGCTAAAGCTTACCTCCCTGAGCTGCCCCGTAAGGTCATTCGCCCTTATATTCCTTATTGGTTTAGTGAGTTTGATGAGCACCCAGACACGGTGGTATACAGCTCGCGAAAGCAATTTTTAAGACAAGCCGATCATAATCAGCAATTACTTGATGTAAACGATGCCCAGCTCGACAGATACTACAAAGAGTTTTTATTTGATACCGGCGACACCGAAAAAGCATTTTTGGCCTCAATAAGCAGATTAGCAAAATACCCAGTAGTAGGGGGCCTTAGTTTTCACTGGAAAGAAAACTCACTGTTTGTTGAATCTTCCCTTATTTTGCATGATGAAACACTTGGCACTGCGTTTACCGATGCGATTAACAACACGGTAATGTTAGCACAAGGGATTGAACAAAAAGGTCTCTTTAAATGTTGTTTGTTTGATGCGCGTAAGACCATTCAGCTAGAGCGTGATGGCACAGGTGCTTTTAAGTTTGAACATTTACCTGAGCTTGATTACGAAGTAATGGATGTACAAGCCTCAGACGTAACCAGACCGCACTCTTACTTTGAAGATGGTAAAGACCCTGATGAGCAATTACAGCTCCCGAAAAAGGTCATAAAGTGCGTATTTGAGCTAAACCAAATACACCACACGGGCTGTATCATTTTCGAAGCCTTACCTGATAGGATGAAAATACATCATTACTATCGTCTGCTGGATGCCAGTAAAGAACCTGAATTTAAACGTTTATTAAGTAAGCTCATGCAATATGCAGTCAATATTACCGATGTTGGTGTGGCAGGCTTTATGAAGCTACCTTACAAAAATACCCGTGAATTTGATTTGTGCACTAAACAGCCCGATGAGTTTTATCCAAGAGATCCAAAAAGAGCTGAATGCTAAAAGCTGACTAAATTAAAGCAGTAAGGAGAATAACAAACATGGACTACACCCCAAATTATAAAAATTATTCATTGGATGAGCTATTAGATGCTCAAAAGTATCTTGATAAAGAAAGCTTCCCACAAAGAGCACAAGAGTTAGAATTAGAGATTGCAAATAAATTAAAAGACCCAGAAATAAAAGCAGAGTTTGAAGAGCTAGAAACGAATAAAAGGTATGCTACTTTTTGGCCTCGTTTTTGGGCCGCGATTATTGATGGTTTAATATTTACAGCATTACTTTATATTGAATGCTTACTCTTTGGCGTTGAATACTCTAACCAAAACATGGTTTTACAAGCCGTTAATGGCGTTCAGTATATTGGCTACGTTGTTTTTATGCATGGGTTTTATGGCCAAACTCTTGGTAAGATGGTGATGGATGTTAAAGTCCTCGATCATGACACTGAAACAGATATTAATCTTAAACAATCGGTTCGCCGAGAATCTGTAAATATTGCTATTAACTCATCTTGGATACTACTACTTTTATCTATTTCAATATCGTTACAACAACTCGGTAGCATACATGAGTTTTTAACTTATTTAATTATGGGTTTGAGTTCTTTAGCTACAGTATGGGCATTGTCAGAATTTATAACCATGCTGTTTAATGAAAAGCGTCGTGCAATACATGACTTCATAGGTAAAACGGTTGTTGTTAGGTTGTAATAAGGAGCGCGACTATGTCAATCCCAATAAAAATACCTGAATTACCAAATGATATTGGCGATGTTAAGGTAGCAAATGTTCATGTAGATGTTGGCGATATTGTTTTAGTTAATTCCCCCCTCTTTGATATAGAAACAGATAAAACGATATTAGAAATTCAAGCGTCTGAAGCAGGTGAAATTAGTGAATTTAAGGTTAAAGCTGGGGATTATGTTACTGCTAACCAAGTAGTTGGGATGATGTTACCTGATGAAAACGCTGAAATTAGATTTGTTCACTCTACACCGAAGGAAAATGCTACTTCTAAAGTAAACACCTCAGATAAAAAGAGTAAGAACCATCAAGTTCAACATTATTGGCTGCTAGTTCTTTTTTTTGTGGCTATTGTAGGTATTATTTATACAAGTTTGTAACTGAGAAGATGATGTTATTTGGCTTTTAACAGGTGTATTTAAAGCTAAACAATGACCAAATGATAATTAATGGAATCTTTATTTTAAAGAGAACTCTGAGTTAATAAGTAAAACCTTAAAATGAAAAATTCAATAACCTGCTAAATAGCAGGTTATTAAAGGGGCAGCCTTACTTATGCTCTTCAATGATCTCAGTGATCCCTTCAGCCGAGAGTATTTCTATCCAATAACCATCTGGGTCTTTAATAAAAGCTAGGCCTTTCATAGAGCCATCATCTGGTTTTTTGACAAACTCAACATCGTATTTTGCAAAACGCTCGCATGCTGCGTACACATCTGGCACGCTTATACCGATATGACCAAAGCCTTTTGGTTCATCATTACCACTATGGTAACCTGTAAAGCTGTCGTCATTTTCTGTGCCCCAATTATGTGTAAGCTCGATAAGAGCAGGGCGGCGAAATACCCACTGTGCTTTTTCTTTATCGCTGCCTGTTGGCATGTCTTGCTCATAACCTAAAAAGTACAGCGTAAACTCCATTTTAGGGAAGTCATATTTACCAAGTAACTTCATACCTAAAACATTTTGATAGAAATCTAAAGAAGGCTTTGGATCTTTAATGCGCAACATTGTCTGTTGCATTACATAACCTTGCGTAGCGGTTGCGATTTGTTCAGGTGATTCGTTGTAGTTAGACATACACATCCTTTTTAGCTGATATTTCTGGTAATGTAATTAGTCTAACATATTCACGTTACCCTTAAATTAATAACAAATATTTTTGATGTGCTAAGACAAATCTTCAGTTCTTAATTAGCTAACCCAAATAAAAAACCGCCAAACAGGCGGCTTATTTCATCTTACAGCTCAAAGCTTAAAAATCAATTACCCCAAGGGTTACTCGCACTTGAACGCTGTTTACGAGCTCGAGCAAGTTGTTTTGCTTCTTTTTTAGCGTGGATACGTTTGGCGTCAATAAAACTTAACTCACACGGTTCACCTGGTTTTTGATCAGCAGGGATCACACGATCGCGTGGCGGTAATTCGTAGTTTACATTGTCTGGGCGTGGTAAGTTTTTTAGACGATACAAATAAAAGTTCTCGACTTTTTCTTGAGCCCATTGGGTTTTACGTAAAAACTTAACCGTAGATTTAACATCTGGATTATTCTTAAAGCAGTTCAAACGCATATAGGCGTGGAGTAATTCCCAGCCATATTGTTCGACAAGCTCTGTGACGACTTGCTCGATACCAACACCTTGTAGCGGGTTATTGCTGAAAATTTCTTTATTACTCATATCATGCTCTTGTTTATTGTTTACGTAATTAGTTAATTATAATTTGAAAGATCTAATTTAGATACCGCTTATCAATTTGATATACGAACCATTTTAAAAGTTTACATGTTTACCTTATATGGGTAATCTATGCGCTTGAATTGGCATGAGGCTAATTTATTAAATTGATTAAGGAATCTATAAATGGGACTTTTTGATAAGATCAAAACACAAGCTAATACAATTGGAACAAATATTAGTGAATCAACCTCTAAACTAACCAGTGATATCTCTACTGCGTCGAAAGAAAAATCAAAGCTTTCAGCGATTAATTCTGAAATTACTTCAATTAACGGGCAACTAAATATTGCTTACCAAGACATTGGTAAAAAGTATGTATCTAATTTAGTCGATAATAAGGGTGAAAATGTTGAAGCTGTTCTAAAAGATACACTCGACAGAATAGAGCCTCTTTTAGAGAAAAAAATAGAGCTTGAGAAAGAAGCAGTAGAAATTGAGAAAAAATTAAAAGATCAGATAATTCTACAAGAAAAAGCAATTTTTCAACGTGAGTTTGATGAAGAAAAAGAAAAGCTAGAGAAAGCTGTGAAACTGGATGTATTAACAGAAAAAGAGATGCAGGATAAATTAGCTAGAGCTCAGCTTAAATTGGATAATTTTGATAATATTCGTAAAGTTAAAAAACAGTACGATATGCAATTAATTTCAAAGGAAGAACTAAACGAAAAGCTTGCGGCGTTTGGTGTTTAAATTCTTTTTTTTAAAAAGGCTCTAAGGTGTTTAGAGCCTTTAAATCTATTACTTACAATTAACTACTACACGGCCGCGTATTTCACCTTTTAATAGGGCTTCTGCATTTGCAACGGCGTCAGAAAGCGGGACTTCTTGTGAAATAGTATCTAGGTACTGCGCCTCAACTAACTCACTTAAACGTTGCCATGCTTCAATTCGGTCAGCTTTAGGGCGCATTACACTATCAATACCCATTAGGCTAATGCCACGAAGGATAAACGGCGCTACCGTTGCCGGAAAGTCCATACCTTGTGCTAAACCACAGGCTGTTACAACACCACCGTATTTAATCGATGCACACACATTTGCAAGGGTGTGGCTACCCACAGAATCAATTGCACCAGCGAATTGCTCTTTTGCCAGTGGTTTACCAGGTGCTGAGAATTCATCGCGAGATAAAACACGTTTTGCGCCTAATTTTTCAAGGTGATCTGCTTCGTTCATGCGGCCTGTTGTGGCAACAACATCAAAGCCAAGCTTATTAAGTAAATAGATAGCAAAACTGCCCACGCCGCCATTAGCACCGGTAACAAGAATTTCGCCACTTTGGGGTGTGATACCTTGTTTTTCTAAAGCGATGATACTCAGCATTGCGGTATACCCCGCAGTACCAATTTGCATTGCTTGTTTTGGTGTTAAATTAGCGGGAAGGGGGATAAGCCAATCTGCACTCATAGATGCTTTTGCACTTAAACCACCGAGGTATTTCTCACCAACACTAAAGCCATTTAACAAGACTTTATCACCTACTTTAAATTCATCACTTTTAGACTCAGTCACTGTGCCTGCAAGGTCAATACCTGGGATCATTGGAAATGTTCTTACCACAGGGCCTTTACCCGTAATCGCTAAAGCATCTTTGTAATTCAAAGTGCTGTAGTCAACATCAATATTTACATCGTGCTGGTGGATGCTCTCTAGAGGAAAGTCTGTGTATTCGGCACGATAGCCTTGATCATCTTTGTTGATAACTACCGATTTTACTGATGTTGTCATGTTGACTCCTTTTAGACCGATCGTCTTTTAATGGTTAAAATAAAACCGTATTAAAACGGCTTTATAAAATTAAGCGTAAAAATTGTGCTGTATAAAGGGTAAGCGGTTCACTTGATTTATCAAGTTTAGAGCGCATCACTGCGCCTTCCCAGCCAATCCAGAAGAACTCAGCAAGCATTTTACAATCTGATGATTGAGGTATTTGTTTTTGCTGCTTTGCGTCTATCAAGCAGTGTTCAATTAGAGCTTGCCAGCTGGTGTAAGCCTGCTTAATACGTGCAATCATTGCTTCATTAAGGTAGCTGAGCTCTTGGTTTAAATTACCAATTAAGCAGCCGCGATTAAACTCAAACTTTGCCATGCCTTGTTTAGCGTCATTAGCAAACAGCACAATCCTTTCAAGAGGTGTTGTTGCATCGTTTGCTAGGTGGCGTTTTAACTTTGCCTGAAAATAGCTGTCGTAAGCATCAATGAGTGCCAAGCCGAAATCATTTTTACTTTTAAAGTAATGATAAAAAGATCCCTTAGGTACTTGCGCTGATTTTAAGATTAAATCAATGCCGGTTGCGCTAAAGCCTTTTTCAGTTAATACGGCTAACCCTGTATTAATTAGTAGGGCACGCGTATCTGCATTTGAACGCGCTATTTTTGGTGGCCTGCCACGACGGCTCGGCACTGAGTTATTTGTTTCCATGAGCACCATATTAGACCGATCGGTTTTTAATATGCAAGTAATAAATAGACTAAATTGTAATCATCATAAATTTGTCATGATTACAATTTAATTGGGAACTTTGTCGAAATAGGCTAGGTCACAAATATTGAAGCTAAAAGAGCTGTATCGTTTTTAGCTGAATTTAAGTGTATTAATAGATGGTTTTAGTTAAAGAGGTACGACCACCTAGTCATTTGAAATGTTAATTCATTTGAGCATCAGCACGTTAGTTATTGTCAATTTATTTAATTGCTTTTTGCTATTTGAATTTAACAGTTTTATTAACTATTCATTAAATGTAGATGTCAATTTCGCTACATATCTATAAATATAAAAGGTGAGGATATTACCTATGAAGAGACAGAAAAGAGATCGTTTAGAAAGAGCTCATTCTCAAGGTTATAAAGCAGGCTTGGCAGGCCGTTCCAAAGAACAATGCCCTTATCAACAAATAGACCCTAAATCAGAATGGTTAGGCGGCTGGCGAGAAGCCATTGAAAACCGAAATATGTTTAAAACTTAAAATAGGCACCGTATTTACGCAAAAAAGCCCCACTTTGGGGCTTTTTTGTATCTACAAATTAATATTAGAATGCAGATGTATCTTGGAAAAGACCTACTTTAAGATCTTTTGCTTCATAGATTACGCGGCCATCTACTTCTACAGTACCATCAGCCATACCCATGAATAATTTACGTTTAATTACACGCTTCATGTCTAAACGATAAGTTACTTTTTTAGCTGTTGGTAAGATTTGACCTGTGAATTTAACTTCACCTACACCAAGTGCACGACCAAGACCTGGACCACCAGACCAACCAAGGAAGAAACCAACTAATTGCCACATAGCGTCAAGACCAAGACAACCAGGCATTACTGGGTCACCTTTAAAGTGACAGTCGAAGAACCAAAGATCAGGGTTGATATCTAGTTCTGCAACGATTTGGCCTTTACCGTGCTCACCACCATCAGCAGTGATAGAGATAATGCGGTCCATCATTAACATGTTGTCACTTGGTAAACGACAGTTGCCTTCACCGAACATTTCACCTTGACCGCAAAGGACCAATTCTTCTTTTGTATAGCTGTTTTTAGGTTCCATAACTCTCATTCATCGCTTAGAAATTGCCCCGTACTTTAGCGTACACTTGTACGCTAAACAACTCGGAGCAGTTAATTATTTGCTATTTTTCGCTTGTTTTATGACCATTTAATTAAACTGTCGCTGATAAAGGGAGATAAAACCGCGCATTGTGAAGTAAAAATCATTATAATTGCTGTGATTCTTTAACTAGTCTAAAGGAAATTTATGATCCTTTTTGTAAACTCACTGACAGTGATTGATTTTTCTTACTTGTGTAATAAACGCGGCGCAGTTGGCGAGAGCTGGATTGTGGATTTAACTCTGCACGGTCAATTAAATGATGAGTCGATGGTGCTTGATTTTGGCTTAGTTAAAAAGCAAATCAAGGGCATTATTGATAACTGTATCGACCATAAACTTGCTGTGCCTGCCACACTAAACGGTTCACTAACACAGCATGCTGAGCACAGCGTGCTAGATTGTCATTTTGGTGATAATTATCACTTAGCTATGAGCGCTCCTAACCAAGCATATTGTTTAATCGATGCTGATGTTATTGATGAAAAGTCGGTAACCGAGTTTTTAATTAAAACAATTATGCCTGAGCTACCTAGCAACATTGAAAAGATTGAAATTAATTTATACCCAGAGCATAGCAAAAGTTTTTATTATCATTACAGCCATGGTCTTAAAAAGCACGATGGTAATTGTCAGCGTATTATTCATGGTCATCGCTCTCAGATTGGTATTAGCCTTGATGGTATGGCTATGCCTCGCTTACAAAAAGAGTGGGCAGATAAATGGGAAGACATTTATCTAGCAACAGCTGAAGATGAAATCAATAAATCAGACCTTAAGCATGTAACTGCACAAGAGAACGATGTGTGCTTTGCTTACACATCACAGCAGGGCTATTTTGAAATGGCGATAGACAAATCACGCTGCGACATTTTACCTTGCGATACTACGGTTGAGTGCATTGCAGACTACTTAAGTTCACAAGTTAAAAACCAATACCCTGATTCAGAAGTTAAAATTACAGCTTACGAAGGGGTTGGTAAGGGGTCAATCAGTTATGCGTAAAGGATTACTAATAGCTGCATTTGCAGGATTGTTTTCTTTAACTGCAAGTGCTGTTGAATTAAAAGGACATTTAACTCAAGGCGGTTTAGTAACAGGCCAAATTGAAGGCGCTAAAAGTGTTAGCTTCAATGGTGAGTCTCTTAAGCTTTCAATAAATGGTGAGTTTGTGTTCGGCTTTGGTCGTGATGCCAAGACAAATCATAGCCTTACTTGGGTTGATAGTGCGGGTGTAAGCCACGAACAAGCAATTGTGATCACTAAGCGTGATTACAAAATTGACAAAATCACCGGTGTTGCAAAAAAATATGTCTCGCCACCTAAAGAAGTGTCTGAGCGTATTAGCCGTGAAGCTGTTGCCGTACGCAAAGCGAGGCAAGTCAATTCTGACCTACGGTACTTTTTAGATCCTGTTTATAAGCCTGCAACGGGCCGTATTTCAGGTGTTTATGGTAGCCAGCGTTACTTTAATGGTGAGCCTCGCCGCCCGCACTTTGGTTTAGACATTGCCAATAAAACGGGTAGTCCAGTGTATGCACCAGTAAGCGGCACAGTTGTTTTTGCTGATGCTGACTTATATTACTCTGGTGGAACCTTGATTCTTGACCACGGCCATGGTGTTACCTCTACTTATATTCATTTAAGCAAATTAGATGTAAAAGTAGGGGATGAAATTAAGCGTGGCGATAAAATTGCCGAGATCGGTGCAACCGGTCGCGTAACTGGCCCTCATTTAGACTGGCGTTTTAATTGGAAAAATGAACGCCTTGACCCTGCGCTAATGATGCAAGACACATTAGCTAATAAAAAGTAGAGACTATGACACAACCAATCGATCGTGACGCTATTATTGCAAAGCGTATTGCTGACTCAACAACGTCGGTAACAAAAACTGTTTTTCCTGGCCGCACCAATCACCACAATACCTTATTTGGCGGTGATGCGTTGGCTTGGATGGATGAGGTCGCGTTTATCGCTGCTACACGTTTTTGTCGTAAGCCACTTGTAACTATTTCGTCTGACCGTGTAGATTTTAAAGAAGCCATTCCAGCTGGTACATTTGCAGAGCTAATTTCTAAAGTGGTGCATGTAGGAAACACTAGCCTTAAAGTAGACGTTGAAATCTTTTTAGAAACAATGCACAAAGACGATAAGCATTTAGCTATTTCTGGTAGTTTCACGTTTGTAGCTGTTGATGATAATCACAGGCCAACACCGGTTGTTTGCGATAAAATGATCAACGGTTTCGAATAAAGCACGGCTATACCAATTCGCAATAAAACTTAATTAAGCGAATTGGTGTTAAACTTAAAAAATAAGTACCTGCGGGTATTTATTTTTGCATATAAAAGAACACATCATACTAAAATTTGTGTAAATATTATCTCAGCAAAGATTAAGAAATAGGACTATAAGTAATCAGAGGGAGGGTGGCTATGCGTTTACTAATTCTGGTTCTTTATGGCGTTCTTTTATTTTTAGCTTTTAATCAATTAGATTCTTATATGCTGGATTTAATCGCAGCGCTAAGAGGTCAGTTAATTTTAGTTAGCTTTTTACCTGTAGGGTTATGTTATTTTTACAGTAAAAAGGTGGCATCAAGCTTACTAGTTTTAAGTACAATTTTGACTTTAGTGCACTTTAAACCTTACTCATCTAATCAGAGGGAGGTCGGTGATATTAAGGTTACGCAAATAAACCTACAATATAGTAACCCTAACTTACAACAGATTATCTATAACCAAATGATAGAAGAGAAAAATGATATCCTGGTGTTATTAGAATTTAATGATACACAGCGTCATGTTCTTGATAATCTCAACACTGAATATCATTTGTTTGGTTATGCTGAAGTTGAAGGCGCGCCTTTTGGTATAATCGTTATCTCAAAACTTCCGATTATCCAAAAACAAATTAAACGTTTTGATAATCCAAAACTAGGCTATGTAAAACTTAGTTTTTTGCATAATAACATTATGTTAAATAGCCTTGTTTTTCATCCTCCATCACCAAGAGATAGAACTCTATGGACGCAACGCAACTCTGTTTTAAGTAAAGTGCAAAACGAAATTAAAACTTTAGGAGGGAATTGGTTAATTGCAGGGGATTTTAACACGGTTCCATGGTCGCGCTATTTTATTGAAGCTGATAATAATTGCTTTGATCGTAGTGGATTTTATGTAACTTGGCCTTCTAAAATTCAATTTAATGGCTCACCAGTTTTAGGTCTTCCTATTGACCATTGCATTGCAAGTGAGAAAATTAGGCTAACTAATATTAATACTAGTTTCGTTAAAGGTAGCGACCACAGGTCGCTTACCTATGAAGTTAAACTATCTAAACAGTGAAGTTGTCTTAATTTACTATTTTCTATCAATATCTCTACTAACATACTTAATTCAAAATTATCCCAAGGCTTTGCCGTAATCATTGTTGCGACTTTATCTTTGACTGCATGCTTAGATGCTTCCATCTCTGCATAGCCAGTTAATAACATACGCGAACTGTAAGGTTTTACTGCCTTAATTTTCTCAAGTACAGCTAAACCACTCAAAGAAGGCATTAATAGATCACAAATTACCAGGTCAAGCGCATTTTGTTTCGCATATTCAATAGCTGCATAGGGATCACTGTAACAAACTACAGAATAGTTACTAATTAGCAGTCGTTTTAATGAGCGCAAAATTGCCTCATCATCATCAATTATTAATACAGTTTCTTTCATTAGCTTGCACCCAATAAGTGTTTTAGATCATAAAGAACATGTTTAAAATTTCGCTTATGAGGAAATAGCCAAAATGCCTTATTTGAATAGGATAGTGCTTTCGAGTAATTACCTAATTCTCTATAAAACTCACCATAACACTCACTTAAACGTGCTTTTATTTTCTTTAATTCTCCTTTTGTAACCCCGTATTGATTCCTGCGTATAATTTCAACCATTGCGGCTAATCGATTTTCTCTATTAGCAGTTATTGAGTTTGCTCGCATCAAGTAGTGCATTGCGCACAAAGAGCTGTAAGCTACATCACCTTGCTTAGCTATTTTTAACCAACAATCCAGATCTGTTGCGCTTGTTAATTTGTGATCAAATCCGCCTACGTCAATCAAAGCGGCACGTTTAACCATTACAGATGAAGTGCCAACAATGTTAGTTGTTATCATTTGACTTATTGGATTTTTCAGCAAATGAAATTCTGTGTTCGTTCTATTGCTGTCGAATTCAGGCCAGTAGTCAAAACAGCTGATTATGTCTTCATTTTTTTCATTAAAGTGCATGTAGTCTGTAAAACTTAGTACGCACTCTGGATGCTCGTTATGAAAGGCTAACTGTTTAGCTAGTTTATCTTTTGACCAGTAATCGTCTGCATCTAAAAATGCAACATACTCTGAATTTGCTTGTGTGATGGCCAAGTTTCTTGCTGCCACGACACCTTTCCTATTTTGCGTAAATAAACGTACTTCTTTATTTGTTTTAGCGAGTTGTTGTAAGTAGTCTATGCTTCCGTCAGTAGACCCATCATCAACAATAATAATTTCAAAATTAACATCATTTTGTTGGTAAATACTGTTTATGCATGTCTCTAAATACTTGAGACAATTGTAATTAGGGATGATTACACTAACTTGAGTAGACATAAGATTACTCCAAAAACTTAAACATATTATTCTTGTAGTACGCAATTTAGAAGCCACTTTTATTAGCTCGATATTGGCTATAATTCTCTGATTTTTCTTTTTGTGCGTTGCATTTTGCAATTATTTATAGATTTGACGTCTCAAATTGAGAAAAGTACCCCATAAAAAGCAGGTATGGTTATTGCCCTTGTTTCTACATATATTTTAGTAGGAGCATTTTATGAAACACATCGCTATCTTAGTTCCGAGTTTCCCAGTTGCATCAGAAACATTTGTTGTCACAGAAATTAATGCACTTCTAGATGCTGGACATAAAGTGACGGTATTCACTTTTGAAAAAACCTCTGTGTTGATTAATTTATCAAGTGCAATAGAGGTCAAAGAGATTGAAAAGCCTGATTTTAAAAAAATACTTCCCGCAATGTTTAATGTTGTGAAACTCAGTAAAGCAATAAATACTGCAATCCAGTTTCGCTCGATATCTACACAATCTCTTATTGGCTATGGCTACAAAATTGCTCAGTACCTTAAAGTTGCCAAAATAGATCATTTGCACTGCCATTTTATGCATGGCCCTTTAGCATATGGCATTGTTGCTGCGAAAATGGCAAATATAACTGTCTCTTCGATAGGGCATGGCCATGATGTTTATGTGAATAGTGCCGATTTAAACTCGAAATTAGCTTTATGTGATTTCTCTGTCGCTGTGTGTGAAGAAATGGCTATGCAGTTTAAAAAATGCGAAAAAAGTAACGTGAAATTACTTCACTGCGGTATCGATACTACAAAATTTAACCAAACACCTTCATCATTAAGCGAATCTGTAAGGTTAATTTTTATAGGTAGGCTAGTCGAAAAGAAAGGGCTTCAATTCTTATTACCAGCTCTTAAACATATGCCTAAAGAATTTGGTATTACTTTAGATATCGTTGGCGACGGTCCAATGATCAACGACCTAATGTATATGGCTGAAGAGCTTGGCGTAAGAAAGTCAGTCAGGTTTCTAGGTGAAAAACCTCATGCTTGGGTAAGTGAAAACCTAGTGAATTATTCAGCTTTGATTGCCCCATTTTGTGTTGCTAAAAATGGTGACCGAGATACAGGGCCACTGGTTTTAAAAGAGGCAATGGCATGTGGTTTACCTGTTTTAACAACCACTTTAATGGGTGCGAATGAAATTGTTACGCCTAATGTTGGCATGAAATGTATGCCTAGCAGTATCTCTGGTATTAGCAAGATGCTTTATAAATTTCATCAGTTGTCACCTCATAAACGCTATTTACTCGGCCAAAATGCAAAACAACATGTTAATCAGCACTACAATGCATTTAACCAGGCTAAACAACTATCAAAGTGGGTTGAAGCTTTGTAAGGAACAGTTATGAGTAATCTAAAACAAATAGGTTATTTTGCCGTCGCAGTATTATCAGTAAAAGGACTAGGCTTTTTATTGCTACCAATTAGCACACGATTCCTAAGTCAAGTAGAGTTTGGTCAGTTAAATTTTCTTGTAACTGTTTCTGCGCTGTGCTCGCTTATTTTATCAATAGGCTTACCAGAGCTTTTACTTAAACAACAGTACAATACTCATACTGAAAAACTTGCTCTGTTTCGTGACGCGGTAATAACAACCTTTATATTTAGTTTACTCTTTGCAGGTTTTTCTTTGATTTTTTCTGAGCAAATAGCACATCAGTTACCGGCCAAAGTTGATCCTCTAGATTTAAGGCTATTAATTGTTAACCTTGTACTATCGGCGCTAATTGGTATTCCGTACATTTATTACCGCTTGACTAATAATGCGAGAACATATTGTTATTTATGCATTTCTCATGCTTTAGTCCAAACAACATTAACGATTACCTTACTATTTTTAGGTTTCAGTATCACTGGAGTTATGGTGTCTGGGGTAGTGAGTAGTTTACTTATTGTATGTATTAGCTATTTTGATATTTTAAAGGTTATTAATGTAAGTTATTCAGAGTTTTCTTGGCGAATACAAGGGAAACAGATTGTTTTTATCATTTCTATTGTTATCTCTAGTTTATTTATTTATACCGGAAACGGCGCTGAAAATTGGTTTATAGTTGCAAACTTTGATGAGACATTGTTAGCGAATTACTACGTGGCGGCGCAGTTTGCAGTATTAACTTCGTTTACGTTTGAGCCTATACGCCTTTGGTGGTTTGCTAAACGTTTTAGCCTAGTTAAAAACAATAAATCTGAATACGAAAGTAAAGCCATTCTCTGTTTGAATGTTGGTTTAGCGCTTTGCGTAGTGATGTCTGTTCTTGCTCCAATCACTTTAAATTTAGTGTTACCTGATAATTACCACGGCAACGAGCACTGGTTAGTATTGTTAATTGTTGTGGTTGCTATTAGGCACCATAGCGATATTTTGAATATTGGTTGTTATACGCATAAGAATGGGATCTCGGTACCCATTATTAATCTTTTAACTGCATTAGTCGGTCTGAGCCTTTTATATCTTCTGGTGCCAATGTTTGCTGTAGAAGGAGCGATTTTATCTTTAATTATTATGCAGAGCTTTAAACTGTTATGTTTTTACTTAACTAGCCAACAGTTTGTTCCGCTAACTTTTAAACTATCTTCACTTGCTCCTAGTTGGCTTGCTTTATTGATCATAGCGGGTATTTCGTTTATGCCTGGCAATTTAATTCTACAATTAGGTGTCCTGTTAACGTACATTTTTGTATTTATTAATCAGTACAAGAGCATCATTTTACGAGTTATCAAAAAAACGGTAGAGGAGCGTAAATATGCTCAATTACTATAAGCAAAATCAACTTGTAATAAATGGTATTGTTGTCACCGTACTGGTTATTTCGACTTACTCGCTACTAGGTCCTATCGCCGTTTTTGCTTTATTACTACTTCCTTTTGCAGCGTTTACAGCAGTGAAAGTCAGTGTTGCATTTATTATCTTATTTATTCTTTTTAGTTATTTTAGACTACACGAAGCATTTCCTGTTTTGATGCCATTAAAAATTCCTAAGCTCTTGGCATTAGCATCTCTTTTAGGGATTGCATGGCATCTATTTATTTCGCAGAAATTAAAGCCTCATTGGCATACAAATCACCTTATATTTTTTGCTTGGTTTATTTGGTTAACTATTTGCGTATTCAGTGCGGCTAACCGTGGTTTAGCGCTTGAGTATTGGTCAGGTGTGTTGATTAAAGTGCTCATAATGGTGTTTGCAATTTCATGGTGGATGACTTCTCTACAACATTTTAATGTTATCCGCATTGGTATTATGATTTCAGGCTCAGCCATCGCGCTTGTAGCCTTGAGTAATAAAATGAATGGGATCGGTCTTGTTGAAGGAACTCGTGTGACTATTTCGCGAGAACTTCGCTCACAACTCGGTGACCCGAATGATTTATCACTTGTCATGATGTTCCCAGTGTCTTTTCTTGCAGCTGAAGTTTTTGATAGTAGCGCCCATAAAATAAGACGTTTTATAGCACTCATCTGTCTAATAGTTGCGATTAGTGGCGTTATTGCTACTCAAAGTCGTGGGGGATTACTGGGAATTGCAGCAGTATTAAGCTTTTTTATCTATCAAAAAATTAAAAATCCAATCATTGTTGGTTGTATAGGTGCTGTCGGAATGCTCGCGATGATTGTTTTTGCAGGGATATCAGATAGACAAAGTGGTGGTGCTCATGAAGATGGTGTCGATGAGTCTGCAATGGGCCGTATCTATGCTTGGCATGCGGCAATTAACATGGCGCTGTCTAATCCATTGACTGGGGTAGGTGTAAATAATTTTGTCGCGAATTATTTTTTCTATAGTCCACATTGGGATGGCAAGAATCATGCAGTACACAGTACATGGTTTCAAGTACTTGGCGAAACAGGCATTGTTGGGATGTTCATATTCATTGCCCTGATCACATGTATTTACCGAAGTTTAAACCGTGTTTTCTTGATAAATAAACAGCTTAACGATGAAAAAATAGCAGTGAATGCGAAAGCACTTAAAGGCGGGCTGATAGGCTTTATGGTGTCAGGAACCTTTTTAACTCAAGCTTTTACTTGGCCTATATACATCATCTTGGCGTTAACTATTGCTCTTGAAAAGCTTGTTATAGATAAACAAAAGGAAAGGCATTATGACTGAGAATTTAAAACAGTGGTTAAAATCAAGTGACAGTCCTTTTGCAAAGTCACTTTTTCAAATTGCAAAACTCATTCGCAATCCGCAAATGTTTGTAATACCAGGTTTCCATACATGCCTATACAAACTGCATTTACTTGTTAAAACAATTTTCAGTGAACTATTACGTATCTTCTATTTTACGCCAATTTTTAAAAGCCAAATTAAAGGTTCAAAACGCAATTTATATCTTTATTCTGGTATGCCACAAATTTTAGGGCAGCTAGATATAACGTGCCAAGATAATTCTCGTATTAGTGGTATTAGCACTTTTTGTGGTCGTAGTCATGGGTTAAACAAATCGCAACTTATCATTGGTAATAATGTCGATATTGGTTGGCAAAACTCATTCTCTGTGGCTGGTAAAATTGTTCTGCAAGATGATGTTAGGCTTGCTGGACGGGTTTTTTTAGCTGGTTTTCCAGGCCACCCTTTAAACTCGCAAAGGCGCGCTTTAGGTGAGCCTGATGATGATTCGCAAGTCGGAGACATCATTATAGAGCAAGGGGCTTGGGTTGGAACGGGGGCGACAATCCTTGCTGGCGTAACAGTAGGAAAGGGCGCAATAGTTGCAGCAAGTAGTGTTGTTACAAAAGATGTACCTGCAAATACGATTGTGGCAGGAAACCCTGCGAAAGTTGTTAAGAAGCTGGAGTCAGAGTCATGAAATTTATCGTTTTTGGTGAAGATTGGCAAAGCCATCCAAGCAGTACTCAACATATCTTTAAAGAATTAGCGAAAAGCCATGATATTGTATGGATAAATTCAATCGGTATGCGAAAGCCAACAATAAAGTTGCTTGATGTAAAGAGAGTTTTTTACAAACTAAAATCCTTAGTGTTGAAAAAGAGGCATACTGAAGAATCTGCAGACAATCACAGTAAGCTTAAAGATCATACTTTGCCGATTTTACCTTGGCATGACAATAAGCTTGTAAAAGCTTTTAATAAATGGATTTTTAATAAAAAGTCTTTTGTTGATAATGAACCTATCATCTATTGGGTTAGTGTACCTACTGCCATATACCTTATTAATTTACGTCCCATAGACAAGATCGTTTATTATTGTGGCGATGACTTTTCGGCCTTAGCGGGTGTTGATCATTTAATGGTTGCTCCACTAGAGAGAGAGCTTATTCTTAAAGCCGACCTCATTTATGTAGTAAGTGAATTTCTTTCTAGCAAAATGCCAAAGCATAAAGTTAAGCTGTTATCTCATGGTGTTGACTTTGATTTATTTAATAATAAAAAGCAGAAGGCAGTTGAACTTAGTAATATAAATAAACCGGTTATTGGCTTTTATGGTTCTTTAAATGCGTGGCTCGACAAAGAACTTTTGCAAAAACTGGCACTTGAACGGCCTCAATACCAAATAATGTTAATTGGTAACATTATTGAAGACTTTGATTCATTATTATCCCTTAACAATGTGTCCCATGTACCCGCAGTAGAGCACCATAAACTTGCTACTTTTTCTCAACATTGGCATGTCTCGATTCTCCCATTTGTTGATAATGCGCAAATTAGAGCATGCGATCCGCTTAAACTTAAGGAGTATCTAGCGACAGGAACCCCCATTGTTTCAACTAATTTTGCTGCAGTGAGACCCTATCAAGAGGCTGTGCTGATCGCAGACTCTATGAATGCCTTCATTGAGCGTGTGGACTATGCCATTAGCATAAGCGATGAGCAAAAGCTTAATTGGCGACAAACTCAAGCTGAATACGCAAAAAATCACAGTTGGCAAGTTAAGGCGCTACAAATAAGTGATGAGCTAGGGCTTGGTTAACTTCATCTATTAAAAGCTGCATTAACGCAGCTTTTTTTATTTTTGGAACAAGAACTGCAACAGAATAACTAATTGAAATTATCGCAATTTATTTTTTTCAAAATGCAAATATAACTGCATTTTTTTGCAAATTGCAAAGCAATAGGTAACTCCATGTTAGTTAAAGAGCAGATCAAACGATTAATATATTTAGGGCTTTATGCGCTTTACACGCGTATTAAGCTTTTTATTATTCCGTTTTGCATTGTGCCTCTTGTTGTTATTTTCATGGGGCTGACTGCTCAAAAACAATATACCAACCACGCAACCATTTTGATTGAAGAATCTGCACTTTTAAATCCGTACTTAGATGATCTGTCTTTTTCATTTCAGTTATCAGATCGTATGGCAGCACTTAGAACTTTAGTTATAAGCAGAAAAGTACTTATTGCTGTCGCTAAGGAAACTAATTTAATCGCAGAAGATGCAACGCCAAAACAAGTTGAAGAAATTCATCAAAAGCTCTCTAAAGCTCTCTCTTTGTCATTAATCGGCGATGAATTAGTGCGTATAAACTTTATATGGCACGACCAAAGTCAAATGAAACCTGTACTTGAAAAAGTGGTAGAGAAATTTATTGAACGCTTACTTGCGCCAACTAAAGCCTCTTTAGATACGTCAGAACAATTTTTCTTTCAACAACTTGAAGGGTTACGCCAAGAGTTAGAAGTATCTGAAGAATCTCTTGCTAAATTTAAAAGCCAAAATAGCAATACATTACCAACGGTTTTACATAGCAACCGCGAAACATTCGATAAATTATTATCGGAAAAACAGCAGAAATTAATTGCTCTTTCTGGTGCTAAAGCAAAGCTCAATGCACTAAAAAATAAAGTAGGGCAAGCTAATCCAATCCTAGGGAAGTTAGAAGAAAAAATAATTCGTACAGAATCTGAATTAAGTCTACTGCGCACTCGTTATACAGATAAGCACAGTAAAGTTATTGAAAAAACACGTACTTTAAAAAACTTAAAAGCGCGTCAGCAGTCATTACTTGAATCAAGCGAAGATTTAGATACCTCGAATTTAGATCAACTTTGGCAAATGGTTAATACCTTGCCTTCGGGTGAAAATAAAGAATCCAGTGTATTGGTTTCTCAGCTGCTTGCCTTAGAAGAGGCTAAAAATAACCTGCTTCAACAGGAACAAGAATTTGCAATGCTAGAAGAACAGGTAAAAGAGGTAAGCGAGAGATTATTAATTACCAGCGATGTAGAAAAACAGCTAAGAAAATTAGAACGAGATTACGAAGTTAAACAATCGTTGTACAAAGATATGTTAAGCCGATACGAAATGGCAAAAGTAACAGGAAAACTTGTTAAATATGAAGGCCCAGACAAAGTAAAAACAATTGAACGCGCCTATAGCCCAACGCAACCAATCAATACCTCTTTAGTCATGACAATCGTGATTGGAGTTGTGCTTGGAATGTTTACAGGTGGAGCAAGTGTATTTGTTGCTTCACTTTGCGACAGCCATCTAAAAGATATTCAAACTATTGAAAAGCTTAGTAATGCACACGTAGTAACTGTCCTGCCAATTATAAACAGCAGTGCATCTAACAAGCATATTGAAGGAGAACCTTTATGAAGGTAATGCACTTAGTACAGCATTTAGAAGTTGGCGGCCTAGAAAAAATGGCAATTACGCTATTAAAGAATAGTCAATATAGCCAAACAACCATCATCGTCTCGTTAGAAGGTGATAAGGAGTCAGCAATCAAACAATGGCCGGAACTTAGCAATTATAAAAGCAGTGTTTTTTGTTTAAATAAAGCACCTGGCTTTAAAGGTTCGGTTATAAAAAAATTAAAGGCGCTTATAAAAGAGCAGCAAATAGATATTATTCATAGTCATCATATAGGTCCATTACTGTACGCTGGTATTGTGTGTTCATTAACAACTAAGCGTATTCGCCATGTTTCGACTATTCATGATGCTTGGTATTTAAACAATATTAAGCAACGTTTCTTCACCAGAGCTCTTAACTTATTAACACATATTCATTGGGTTGCAGATGCAAACATCGTAGCCAATGAGTTTCAATCAAAAACGTCAATCATACCTCAACAGACAATTTTAAATGGTATTGATTGCGAGCAATTTAAAGCAATAGATAAATCATGTGCACGCCAGCAGTTAAACTTACCAGAAAATGTTCAGTTGATCGGTTGTGCAGCCCGACTAATTGAAGGTAAAGGGCATAAAGACTTAATACATGCTCTCATTTATTTGCCTGAGAATTATCACCTTGTATTTGCAGGCGATGGTGACCAGAGAGATTTACTCCACAAAGCTGTTGAAAGCTATGATTTAAAATCGCGAGTACATTTCTTAGGAAATATACACGACATGAGAGTTTTTTACTCTAGCATCGATGTTATGTGTCTATATTCGAAACGAGAAGGTCTGCCCCTGTCTATCATTGAAGCGATGTCATGTGGAGTACCTATTGTCGCATCTGATGTAGGTGGTATTCACGAAGTTGTAACTGATAAAGAGGGGGAATTGATTGCAGCAAATAACTACAAGCTAATTGCCCCTGCAATATTACGTACTTTGCAATTACCAAACGGAAATCCTATTCGTCATCATGCTATTGCTGTTGCTGATGCACGGACCATGAGTAGTCAATATGACAATTTATACACAGCGTTAGCGTGATGGGAGGCTATGATGACAATTTTCAGTATCGTATTTTTAGTATTAGTATTCGTTGCAATTTACCACCATGTTGGATATCCAATCATGGTTAATTGGGCTGCAAAAAGTCACAAATCTAAACACAAAAATAGCAAGGCTGACCCTAAAACCTATCAGCCAAATATTGGTATTTTAATGTGCGCGTATAACGAACAAGACCACATAGCAGAAAAGTTACATAACTTAGCCTCATTGTTATATGACAATGATCATTACAGCATACATGTCTATTTTGATGGTTGCACAGATGCGACGGTGAACAGAGCTTATGAGGCTCAACGTGTTTTACTGAGCCATGGTGTGCAATGTTTTTTCCATGTTAGGGAAGAGAACAAAGGTAAAGTGCATGGATTAAATACATTAATGGGGTTAGCTAAATTTCAAAATGATATTTTATTGTTCACTGACGTGAGCGCGCTTTTGAGCATTGATGCTTTAAATAAGGTCGCCGATAAATTTAGTAATCCAAAAGTTGCAATTTCTACGGGAGTGTACACACTTGATGATAGGGCTCCAGATGCACAAAAAGCATATTGGAAGTATCAAAATCAGGTAAAACTATCTGAGTCCGAGCTAGGTGCAGTAATTGGTGTGCCTGGTGCCATGTTTGCGATGCGTTCAACATCGGCAATAGAGCTTGATGATAACACTATTAATGATGACTTTATTTTATCTATGAATGCGCTTGCACAAGGTGGTAAGGCAGTATTAGATGAAGACGTTGTTATTTATGAGCGTGAATGCGATTTACAACAAGAAGACTACAAACGTCGTATCCGTCTTGGAGCAGGGAATTGGCAACAAATTAAGTCCCTAAAACAGCTTCTAAAGCCTCAGCTTGGTTGGACGAGTTTAAACTTTTTTTCGCATAAAGTACTACGCGGTGTGATGCCGATTATCTTAGCGTGTATCTACTTGTGTATTTTATTCGAAGCTGCATTCATGAAAACCACATGGGCAGTGTTTTTAGCCATAGGTATTTTAAGCTTACACGGTGTTGAGCTGTTAAAGAGTGTTTTTAATATTAAAATGCGCGTACCTATTTTAGATAAAATAAACTATATTTTAAACAGTTATTTTCTGTCTTTATATGGAATTATACGCTACGAGCTAGGGTACTTTAATGCTCCTTGGCGACGTGTGAGGGATAACAATGTGAATCGTTCTTCTTATGAGATATCTGGTAAGTCGGTTGTGAAGGTTATAAAGCGTGGCTGTGATGTTATCGGTGCGTTAGTTGCAATCGCTCTCGTTTGGCCCATTTGTTTATTTGCCGCTATCGCAATTAAATTGACTTCTAAAGGCCCGATTATTTTTAGCCAACTTCGTGTCGGTGAAAGCTCAGATGACTTTGTCAAATTATTTAATGTATATAAGTTTCGCTCTATGGTTGTTGATGCTGAATTAAAATCAGGTGCCGTATGGGCGAGTAAGGATGATCCACGAATTACTCCTATTGGCAGATTTATGAGAAAAACGCGTATTGATGAGTTACCGCAATTAATAAACGTTCTTAAAGGGGATATGTCATTAATTGGTCCAAGACCAGAGCGCCCAGTTTTCTATGCAAAGTTAGAAAAAAATATCCCTTATTTTTGTCAACGAACTTATGGCGTAAAACCTGGTATTTCGGGTCTTGCCCAAGTAATGAATGGCTACGACGAATCAATAGAAGATGCTCGCAGTAAAATTGGTTGGGATTATGCTTATTCACTTAGTATGTCTACGCCATTAGCATGGCTAAAATTAGAATGCTCAATAATTGTCAAAACGCTAATGGTTGTTTTTACAGGAAAAGGCCAATAGTTTTATGGTCAAAATCAGTTGCATAATGCAAATTAATTCCTATAAATTAATTGCATTATGCACAAAGTAAATAAAAACTTAAAATTATCAATATCTTATATTCTGGCATTTAAGTTGTAACAGTAAGATTAACCAAACCATCTTAAAGGTAGAAAATCATGACTAATACAACTAAATCTGATGCAAATACCACATTCATCACTTTACCAAATGATTTCTCTGGCTTAGCAGTCGATAGCTTCAAAGATCAGTTCGAAACGGTAGCCACGAGTGAACAATCTAATGTGGTTCTTGATTTTAGTGACACCACCTTCATCGACTCCTCAGGTATTGGTGCCATGGTATTTTTATATAAACGAATTGAGAAAAAAGGCCAAAAGCTTTCTTTACTGAACGTTTCAGGTCAACCACATAAATTAATGAGTTTACTAAGAGTAGATAAAACCATCCCATTCATTGAGCAAGCTGACATCGCGTGAGGTGAGTTATGAAGCACATACTAATAACAGTTTTACTGATTATAATTGGCGGATGTGCTTCTTGGCCTGATGAAGGACAAGGAGGCTGGGCCGAAAAATACCAAAATTACCCATTAACCGATGAACAAAATGAGCTTATTTACGATACACAAGAAACAGTGGTTTTGAGTGAGTTTGAACATCACGTTTTGAAATTAGATTTGTTGAAAGCTCAAGGCATCAAACAATGTATGCCCGCTCAATTGCTTAAAGCTCAAATTTATGAAAATCGTATACGTCGTTTAATCGCAGCCCAAATGTGGGAAGACGCAGAGCATGATCTTTTGATCCATTACCACGGCCTAAACCAGTTATCAAAACACTTTGAAACAGTTAATGCGATGACGCAATGTGCTGGCCCAACGGAAAATGAGCAGGTGATGACTGCATCATTGAAAGAGCAGATCACTGAGCTGCTAAATAGTGACAATCAATTCTCTTTTAATGACTTTCAAGTAACACCTAAATACATCTCTCGATTATCACAAGCGGCTGACTTAATAAAACAAGTAGATAAAATCAATTTATTACTAGTAGGGCATACAGATATTAGCGGGCAACAAACCAATAACTATGAATTAGCATTGAAACGTGCAGAGACGGTTAAACATTGGTTAGGAATTTACGGGGTTAATCCAGCTACGATTACAACGCTCACACAAGGTAGTTTATCACCTTATAGCAATGAGCCCGACTCAAATGCTAAACGCCACTCAGATAGACGTGTAGAAGCGATAGTTATTGATATTACTGACAAAGATACGAACAAAAAAGTACATGCATTATCCAGTTGGACCAAAGTTTTAAATGGTCCTAAGGGGCAATAATATGAAACAATTAATTTTAATATGCTTACTTATGTTCTCAACACTCGCTGTTGCAGAGCAAGTTCAAGTCGGAAACAAAATATATTTATACTTACCGGGTGAAGTAGAGTTTGATGAACCATTTGAAGTTGCCAAAGATGGCACCATCACTTTACCTGAGCTTGGTAAGATTAAAGTAACTGGCGCTGAACTTGCTGAAATTGAACAGCAACTACGTGCTGCATTAAGCGAAGTCTATGTTGCGATGGACGATTTTTATGTCGAAATTCGTTCTAGAGATATTTTTATTAATGTTATGGGTTATGTGAACGACCCATCTCAAGTCAGTATTCCCCGTGATGGTAATATCCAAATGGTCATTGCACGTGCAGGTGGCTTGAAACCAGGGGCACAGCTAGACAGACTACAAATTCGTCGCGGTAACGATGTAATAGAATTCAATTACAAAGCCTATTTAGATTCAGGCAACATTGACTTATTACCCCAATTACAAAGTGCCGACACAGTATTCGTACCTGTATCACCACTATTAGGCAATGTACAAATCGATTTTGATGCGCAAACATTAAGTGCATCCGGTGATGCCAGCGATAACAGTGCAATCACCTTACTTGGTGAAGTCCACAATCCAGGTAGTTTTTCATTCAAAGAAAATATGAGTGTATTAGATGCATTGATGCGAGCTGAAGGCGTAACTCGCTACGCAGATGTAACCAAAATTCGCGTTATCGTAGACAAAACACCTGTTGTTTTTGACCTAAAAGCGTATTTGGATAAACCTAACAACGATACAATGCCTGCACTAAAAGCTGGTTCTACGATTTACGTGCCTATCATGGTTGATGATGTAAACACTACATCACGTACCGTCTACATCATGGGTGAAGTACAAAAGCCGGGTGCTTATGAGGCCGGCGATAGTACCAGCTTTTTAGATATTCTTGCGAATGCCGGCGGGCCGACTCGCTTTGCAGAAACTCGCCAGATTAAGATTTTAACGCCATCGGGCGAAAGTATTTTATTCGATCTGCAAGGCTACAGTGAAGGAATTGTGACTGTAAAAGTGCCTAACTTAAACCCAGGAGATGTGATTTTTGTTCCAGAAAAGACTGACCAAAATGAAAAAAGTTGGTTGAAAGTGCCACCAAAACGCGCAATTAAAATTATCGGCGCAATCCAATCACCGGGCCGTTATGAATGGAGTCCCGAAATGGATTTCACAGATTTACTTGCGCATGCAGGCGGGCCAACTAAAGGCGCAAATATCAATGATATAAAGATCGTTCGTAACGGTGAAGTCACTAAACGTTTCGATTTAGAGCAGTATACAATTAATGATGCAGGAAACTATGAATTACCCAACTTGATTGCTGGCGACACTATCATTGTTGAGGAACTGCCAGTTGATCCTGCTGATAATAAATCGCAATGGATCCGCCAAGAATCAAGTAAATCTATTTATATAATGGGTCAAGTTGGCTCTCCAGGCCGCTATGCATTTAATACTAATATGCATTTTATTGATATTTTAGCCGCGGCTGATGGTCCTACAGATAATGCAGATTTACGTAATATTCGTATTACCCATCGTAATGGAAACACTGCAAAGGTTAGTAAGTTAAACCTCGCACTTTATTTTGAAACAGGCGATGAAACACTCTTTCCACACGTTTTACCCGGCGATACCATCTACATTCCTGAAAAAGATAAAGATTGGTTACGTACCCCTAAAGAGCAAGTAGTGCGTATTATGGGGGCTGTTGAAAAGCCTGGTCGTTACAGCTTCGATGACACTATGACGGTACTTGACGTACTAGCAGAAGCAGGCGGTCCATCAAGCTCTGCACTCATAGACAAAATTGTGGTAGTTAATCATTCATGTTGCAAAGAGCAGTCTCGTGTATTTGATTTAGAAGAGTTTGTTAAGAATCCGAATTCAGCGTATATCCCTGTATTACGTGCCGGCGATACGCTTTATGTGCCAGATAAAGGTCAGGATTTAATTAGCCAATTTAAATCTAACTTTCTCGACTTCATAACAGTAATCGCTTTAGTGGTGGGCCTATGAAAATGATACCTTCTCAATACCAAGAGCTTGAAGCAGTTTGTAATGAAATTGATAACCTTAAAGCTCGCTGTATTTGTTTTATATCTTTAACAGGAAGTGAGGGTTCAACTTCCTTATGTACTAGCGTTGCAACAAGACTATGCAATCAATCAAAAAAAGTTTTGATCATTGATTTGAACCCAATTTCGCCTTTTAAACTTGATCAGAACCAAAGTACTGACGTTGGGCCATGGTGCTTTAGTGATATAAGTTGTCAATTGAATATTATTAGCACAGATCACGTTGATATTTTAACTATGCAGCATCTAAATGAGCTGGAATCAGTTAAAAACAAATCAATCCTAAACGATGCAATTGAACGAATAAAACAAGAATATGACTATGTGTTTATTGATATGAGCCCAGCACTTAAGTGTAATCGAGGCAATGTACCATTACATGCGCTAAGCTTATGTACTGACATGACATTTTTGACTGTTTCATTAGGTTTAAATGATGAAGAAGCACTGTGCCATGGCATTACAAATCTAGAGCAAGCAGGATTAACTGAGATTAAAATTGTAGTCGCACAGCATAACTTTGCTCCACTGGGTACACGTTTGATTGAGTCACTTAAAACGCGCCAACATAAATGGCCTAAACTTTCTAATTACCTAATAAATAAAATAATTAAACAACGTTGGTTGTTTACTGCATATTGAGAGACAAATGGACTGCCTTTATCAAAAGAGTTATACGCTAGATTGGCCGATAGTGAGCGAGATACGGCTTGTTTTAAAACATATCCTTACTGCAATTAGTGTCAAGCACCAAGACATTGATGCTGCAGGCCTTGTCGCAACCGAGTATTTAACTAATTTACTACGCCACACAAAGAAAAATGATAAGCCTTTGTTATTTAGTATATTTAAAGTATCAAACCAGCGGTTACGAATTGAATTTAAAGATTCATTTAAAAGTTATGATATTTTTAATAATCACTCATCAAATTGGGAAATAGACAGTGGTGAGCTTGTTGAAGGGGGGATGGGGGTTGCGCTTATCAAGCATTATTTTCCTAATGCTAGCTATAATACTCATCATCAATTTAATACATTTTCTTTCTCTTTAAACAATATCGATAAGCGGCCAACATTGATATACATTGATGATGATAAGTCACAATTGGCTCTGCTTAAAGCCTATTTATCTGAACATTTTCAAGTAATTTGTTGCGAAGACATTGAATCAGGTTGGCAAGAGATCCTGACCTCAGGTGCGACGATTTTACTGTTAGACCACAAGCTTAAAAATGGTACGAGTGAGCCGCTATTAAAACGACTAAACCAGTCAAATCTAAAAATTAATTTATCAGTTGTTATGCTCACGGGGGATGACAGTGAAGAGTTGATCAAAAGAATTAATATGCTCGGGGTTGATGATTATCTAGTTAAACCTGTTACCAAAACTAGATTACTGCAAAGTATTGAAAGAATTGTTCATCGGTTCTCTGCTTTAAAGTACTTTGTTAATGAGGAAAGAGCGCCAACCAAACGTGAGCTAGAAACGTATAACGCTTATAATTTTGGCTCAATTATAAGCCAAATGGGGGGAGATTTTTGTTTGTATCCCCACCAGCATAGCAACGCCGTGGTAATTGGCGATATGATGGGACATGGTCTAGTCGCTTTAAAAGAGAGCTTTGCTATTAAAGGTTTTTTAAGTGGTTGTTTAGCAACAGAGATCCCTTTAGAGACCGTACTACCTATGTTGAATAGAGCCCTTTCTGAGCAGCGCTTATGTAAATCAAGCTTAGTAACCTTGTTGATAATTTATATCGAAGATAACCGTTTACATTGGTTCAATGCGGGTCATCCTGCGCCTTGTGTTATTAATAAACAAGGCCGTTTAGAGCAGCTAGTTGGGACAGATCCTTTGCTTGGCCTTAATGATCAACATCAATTTAAGCATTACCAATATGAACTAGCTGAGGTTGAGCACATATTAATCTTTACAGATGGTTGGTTAGATAACCAACACTTAGATGAAGTGGATCAAATAGTATCGAAATTAAACGCAAACAAACTCTACAATGAAGATTTTGCATATGGTTTATGGCAAGCCAGTCAAGTGAAGTTATCTGAAGAAGTTGATGATGCATCACTCATTGTGATCAACAAACACTAAAGTTTGAGTTTACAAACTGAGCGATTTCACACTAAGCTATTAGTAAGGTTTTGTATCATAATCACTTTATCTCAACAGCTATTAAAATAAGGACATACCAATGCCACCTAAAATTCTCATTGTTGAAGATACTGAGTCACTGGCTTTAATGTACCAGTCATACTTAATACCCACGGGTGTAAATACGCGCATCGCTTACACCGGCGAGCAGGCGATAGCTGCTTTAGAAGAATTTCAACCAGACCTGATCATATTAGATGTCATGCTGCCGGATATGAATGGCCTTGATATTTTATCATCATTAAATGCTGATAACTCTCCGCAGGTAATTGTCTTAACAGGCCATGCAACAAAAGAAATGGCCATTAAAGCAATTAAATTAGGTGCAAGTGACTTTTTAGAAAAACCCATTGAAGCGGATCGTTTTCGGATCACTGTAAATAACGGATTAAAACTAAAAGACTTAAAGCAAACCGTAAAAACATACAAAAGTACCTATGAGAATGGACAGTACTTTGATTTGATTGGCAGCTCTGCTGAAATGCAATCTGTTTACCAAATTATTAAATCTGCCTCAGCAAGCAAAGCAACCGTTTTTATTACTGGTGAAAGTGGTACAGGAAAAGAATTATGTGCCCGTGCAGTGCACCTGGCATCTCCGCGTGCAAATAAACCCTTTGTTGCTTTGAATTGTGCCGCAATTCCTAAAGATTTAATTGAAAGTGAGATTTTTGGACATTTAAAAGGCGCATTTACAGGGGCCATTGCAAACCGTGAAGGGGCTGCCGGCCAAGCTGATGGAGGAACTTTATTTTTAGATGAGCTCTGCGAAATGGATATTAATCTTCAGAGTAAACTCTTGCGCTTTATTCAAACTGGTTGTTATCAGCAAGTAGGGAGTGAAAAAGAGGTTAAAGTTGATGTACGTTTTGTTTGTGCAACAAATCGTGATCCTTTGCTTGAGGTTAAAGAAGGGCGTTTCCGCGAGGATCTATATTATCGTTTACATGTCATTCCTGTCACTTTACCACCTCTTAATCAACGTGGCAAAGACGTTATTGAGATAGCAGATGCCTTATTCAAAAAAATTAGTAAAGAGGAAGGGCGTAGTTACAGGGGCATGTCTGATGCTGTTAAAAACATGTTTTTAAAATACAGTTGGCCGGGTAATGTTCGACAGCTAGAAAATACAATTAGAAATATTCTCGTACTTCACAATGAGGATTATATAGAAACAAATATGATCCCTGCTTTACCTCATAGCCAAAACCAGTCAGTCGAAACGGCAGCTTCTGAACCAAGTCATAGGGTTAAAACACAATTTGAGGATAGTACGCCTATATCTTCAGAAATAATTTCAATTGATGAAAAACCAGCAGAGTTTTCTCAGTCAGATATAGAACCCCTTTGGTTAGTTGAAAAACGCTATATAGAACAGTCTATCGATGCTTGTGATAACAATATTCCAAAAGCAGCGGCCTTGTTAGATGTGAGTCCTTCAACACTTTACAGAAAAATCAAGAGTTGGGAGGAAATGCAGGTAAGCTAGCGGTATAAACCTTATTTAATTGTTCAAATTGCTGTTTACCTGAAAAACGTTGCTCAACTAATTGCTTAGCATTTTTGAGCATGTTGCGCTTTTGTTCAGCACTGAGTGATCGTAAGTAATTTAATTGGTTTACTAATGCATCAGTGCTTGAATCAGTCATTAGTAAGCCATTTTTTAAATGTTCAATGATTTTCACAAGTTGGCCAACAGGTGCAGAAATCACTAGTACACCATTAGACATTGCTTCAAGGACAACCATAGGTAAACCTTCGGCCCTTGAACAAACAACCAATACATCTAAATGTGGCCATATTTGTTCTGGCTCACATTGTCCATGATAAGTTATTGCTGTTAAATCTAATTCACTTGCCATTGGTCCATCACCAAACATATGAAAATTAAGATATTCAGATGAAAACTGTTTAGCAGTCTCAATAAATATATCAGGGGCTTTCTCGTAAGATAAGCGGCCAACAAAGCCAACGTTAATTGGCCCTCTCTCAATGTTTATTGAGTGCTTAGATTTATTATTCAAACTGATAAAGTTTTCCAGTAGTTCTGCTTTGTAAATCTGTTTTGAAAGAATATCTGAAACGGCAAAATTAAATGAAAAGTAGCTTAAAAGCTTATCAAGCCTGTTATATAAATAAACGAGTCCCTGACCTTGCTCACCGGCATGATAAGTAGATATACAACGGCGACTTTGCATTAAGCAAGCGAGCTTGCCTAATATACTTGCTTTATAACCATGAGTATGAAGTAACGAGCTAGATGGTAACTCTTTGATAATTTTGTATAAATCTAAAAAACATCCGCCCGCAAATTGGTAGTCAATATTTGCATTATCTAAACGATTGTAAAATGCGATGTTATTATGATCTTGATAAAACAAAACTGAGCTTTTAATATTATATTGTTCAAGCAAATTGCATAGGGCGATGATATGGCTTTCGATGCCGCCAATGATGCTTGAATCTACAAATAAAATAACACTGTACTTCATATCTACTCCAAGGAAAAAACATGATAGATACTGCTACATTTGCACAATTGCAACAGGATGTTGGTGAAGACCTAGCAAAACAGCTACTACAAGTGTACCTCACTGAATCCACACAAATTGTTAACGATATTGCTGATACAACAAAACAAGCAACTATTTCTTTAAATGCTCATAGTCTGAAAAGCAGTAGCCGAAGCTATGGCGCGCTTTCTGTAGGTTCTATTGCTGAACAAATTGAGCACAAAGCCAAAGCTGAACAATTCGATCATGAATTGCATGATTTAATCGAGACACTGCAAGACCAATTTTTACTAACACTAAAGCATGGAAACAGCTTGATCAGTTCGGCTTGATTTATCAGCCTCCAAAATTAATGGCATTTTAAGTATCTCACCAAAAACTGTACTAAGTTGTTTAATATCATGTTGCTGATTTGGTGTTTTAATCACATCATCAAAATGTGAAACAATTTCGTTAAGTGCGTCGTGTGAAATACTTAAATCACAAAATGAATATCCCAGCATACTTTCAAGCCAATCAACGGGTTTTAAATCTAATGATTTAATTACACTTGTTTCTTTTGCAATATTTTCTATAAACACTCGACACGCTGAAGTCATGTTAATTGCTTGAGCGATATCTTCTACAAGCATAGCTGGCATAACACTGGTTATCAGGCTACCAGGACCAATTAAAATTAAGTCAGCATTATGTATTGCTTCAACAGCACCTGGAGCCGCATTTACATTTTGAGATAGAGTGACATATTCAGGTAACTGAGTTAGCGAGTCTATCTGGCATTCACCAATAATTTTTTCACCGTTTGGTAAAACAGCTAATAAATCGGTTGGCTCATCAGACATTGGCAAAATGGTTTCAGAATTGCCCAGCATCGCATTGAACCAAGCAATTGCCTGAGTCGCAGAGTTAGTTTGTTGTGATAACCCTAGCAGTGTTAAATTACCTAAACTATGACCATCTAACTCACCGCCTTCAAAGCGATGGTGAAATACTTTATGTACTAATGAGTCATCATCGGCAAGTTGTAGGCAACAACGTCTTATATCACCTAAAGCAACGCCCCCCTGACTATTTCTTAGTTTTCCTGTACTACCACCATTATCAGTTGTTGCGACAATTGCAGTGAGTTCTGCGCAATGTGGTCTAATTGCACTAAGCATATGAGATAAGCCGTGGCCACCACCAATACATACAATTTTCATTTGATTCACCCTAATTAGTTCATACCAATTAAAAGCATAAGGCATACCATTTTTAAGATTTAGCTAATATGATGAAATATCGATAATTTTTTAAAAAATATATGGATGAATCTAATTCTTTTTTCTATATTTGCATTATGCGATGCAATTTTTGATAGGAAAAGCCATGGCGGGTATTAACTTAGAGCAATTACCAATTGTGCTAAGACAGTTTAATGGAATAACAGAAAATCAAACTGTTAAAAAAGAACTTCAAGTTTTACTTAATCCTTATTTTAGTTTTAATGAGCTTTGTTTAATTAATATTGAAAACAATAAAGCATCAGTCGAAATGCGTACTATGAAGTATTTCGATTTTGAAGAAACATTGTTTATTGATGCATTGATTGATGACTCAATCTTATGGGTTGAGATTAACAATAGCAGCATGTTTAGAACCCCAAGCAATGTAGAGAGTGCTTTAGTCTTTCAAGTAAAAACAGGATTTGGTAAAGCTCAATGCCTGGTATTTTTATCTATTGAACCAGGAGCTTGTTTTAACGAACTTGAATCAATGCCATTACAAATTTTACTTCAACAAGTTGCACATCAATTAGAACATCAAACGAGGCTTAACAGGCAAAAATTTCATTCGACTTCACTATTAAGCCGTTTAGCTGAGCTTTCAAATTTATTTAATGACTTTGCCAGTGAATGGTTTTGGAAAACCACAGAAAATAATCTGTTTACAAACGTATTAACCTCAAACGAAGCAAATAATCTATACAAAAGGCATTTCCTGAATAAAACATTTGACGATGTAATAACTGAACATGAACAAACGCAGCTAAAAAAGTGGTCTCAATTTAAACACTTATTGTCAGAACAAAATGAATTTATAGATTTTGAATTTGAGATAAATTCATCACCTCAAGCTTGGGTGTCTTTTAGTGGTAAACCGCAATATGATGCAAATGGCCATTTCAAAGGTTATATGGGTATTGCAAAAGATATAACAGTAAATAAAGATAGAGAGTATGCACTTAATCTAGCGAAGAACAGGGCTGAAGAAGCCAGTCTTGCAAAATCGCAATTTTTAACTGTTATGTCGCATGAAATAAGAACCCCAATGAACGCCATTGTTGGCATGTTAGAACTACTCGCTGACTCTGAGTTAAATGAAAAACAGAGTAGGTGGTTAAATTACGCTAATACTAGTGCAGACCTTCTTCTAGATCTGATAAGCGATGTTTTAGATTTTTCAAAAATCGAAAGTGGTTCACTGCAACTTGATGTCAAAGCGACAGACATTTACACATTGGTTAAAAATATCGCTTCTCAATTCTTAGAAACAAGCCAAAGCACGGGCGTTATTTTTTCATCTGAAATAAAAACGGGATTACCCAAAACTATCGATATAGATAGTGCTCGCGTTGGACAGATCCTATTTAATATTTTAGATAATGCGATTAAATTTACTAAAGTTGGTACTGTTAATTTTAAAGTTGATAGTACCGAAAAAGAACTTATTTTTGAGATCTCGGATACAGGGCAAGGTATGTCTCAGTCTCAACTTGAGACAATCTATGACGCTTTCAAACAACATGATGATGGCGTAAACAGGCAAGCTGAAGGGATAGGTCTTGGACTGAGTATTACAAAAAGTCTGGTCGATCTTATGAAAGGAACTATCACTGTTGTTAGTGAGCCTAACGTAGGCACTAAATTTACGATAGTGATACCTTTTACCTTGGTAAAAGAGACCACTCACACACAGGAACAAGAACAGTCACTTGAGCCGATTTCTATTTTAGTAACAGAAGATAATAAAACGAATCAGGTGTTAATTAAGACATTCCTAGAAAAACTTAACCATCATGTAACACTTGCAGATAACGGCCAGCAGGCAATTGAAAAAGTGCAAGCAAGTACTTTTGATTTGGTTCTTATGGATATGATGATGCCGGTTATGGATGGAATAAGTGCAACTAAGTACATGCGCGAGAAACTAAACCTCACCATACCTATTGTGGCGTTAACTGCAAATGCTTCTAAACAAGATAAGAGCGCTTGTTTAGAAGCAGGAATGGACAAAGTGCTTACTAAACCAATCAGATTTCATGATTTAAATCGTGCTTTACGTATTTTATTCAGCCAATAAAAAAGCCCCAAATTGGGGCTTTAAAATAAACAATGCTAATTTTACAACACCATTGCCGCAACCCAGCCAGCAATCAGTAGTGGAATATTAAAATGGATGAATGTAGGTACCACTGAATCCCAAATATGGTCGTGTTGCCCATCTGCATTTAAGCCTGATGTTGGGCCAAGTGTTGAATCAGAGGCAGGGGAACCTGCATCACCTAGCGCACCAGCAGTTCCAACCAGTGCCGCAGTAGCCATAACAGAAAAGTTTAGTTCCATACACAGTGGTACAAACAGGGTGGCTATAATTGGCACTGTCGAAAACGAGCTACCAATGCCCATGGTGATTAATAAGCCAACGAGTAAAATTAACGCAGCAGCAAGGGGTTTGTTACCTTCAATCATTCCTGCGGCAGAGCTAACTAATGAAGCTACATCACCGGTTGCTTTCATCACTGAAGCAAAACCTTGCGCCGAAATCATAATAAAGCCAATCATCGCCATCATAGCAATGCCTTTACTAAATACATCGCCGTTTTGCTCAAGTTTTACAACACCAAATAAGGTAAATATAGCTACCCCAACAAGACCACCTAGGATCATAGAGCCACTAATATTTTGTGCCACTAATGAACAAAGTACGGCGGTAATTCCCACTGCTAACACCTTTTTAGGCTGTTCAATGACAACCTCTTGCTGTTGCTCTGTTAGGCTGTGAGACTCGTAACTACGGCGTTTTCGATAAGATATAAACACCGCAACCAATAAACCAAATAACATGCCAATGGCTGGAATGATCATTGCAATCGGCACTTGAGTATTAACAATCTCTAAGCCATTTTCAGTGAGGTTCTTGTGTAGTATCGAGTATAAGTAAATGCCACCAAAACCATAAGGTAGCACCATATAAGAGGTGGCTAAGCCGAAGGTTAAGATACACGCAATAGCACGTCTATCAAGGCGTAACTTGTTAAACACAACAAGCAGAGGCGGAATTAGAATTGGTATAAAAGCAATATGTACGGGTATCAAATTTTGCGACGAGATCGCACACAGTAAAATAATACTTAATATAAGATAACTAAGCGTCGTTTCGCCTTTATGGCTATTGTCGTTTACTTGCTTTAGTAACTTAGACGCTAAAATACGGGTTAAACCCGACTTAGAAATAGCCACCGCAAATGCACCTAACATCGCATAGCTCAGTGCTATTTCAGCGCCGCCCGATAAGCCATCATTAAATGCATTAACGGTTTGTGATAAACCAAGGCCTGCGGTCAAACCCGCAATAATTGCGCTTACCGTCATCGCCACAATGACATTAATTCGACAAAGTGTCAGGATCAGCATCAACATAACGCCGACAATTACTGCATTCATATTGTTCTCTATTTGGCTGTTTTGAGAGAGTTTAACAGAACTCGTACGCGGTTTTTGCGATTTTGGTTATATGATTGCTGTTGATAACGTACTTCGATGATTATTTGCTCAAACTCACTTAAATATGCCTCTGTTCTAGGCTTTTGCTGTTTAATTAAAGCAATATTTTGCAGTGGCGTGTTGGTATCAACTGGCTCAATGCCTTGCTTTTTTGCCCACAGGTATAGCTTAGTGATGTCATCAACCAGCGGCTCTCTACTTCGAATAGGGCGTTTGTTATATAAGAAATAGCCAGTAAAGCTTAGTAATAATGTACCTAACACAATTAAAGGTGTTAGCCATGCTGACTTATTGCCAAACAGAGAATCAAATAAACTTTGTTGTGATTCTTGGTCAAACGTAAGCACCCAGTTAGTCCATTTATAGTCGAGCTCTTCAAGGTGAATTCGCAGCCAGTTTATTGCTTTAAAATGACTCCAGCGCTTTAGGCCAAAGTTAAGATTGTCGTTAAAGCTTTCGTTTAAATCCCCCAGTTGTGATAACGAACCGTTTAAACGCTCCGGGGCAACAACAGAGGTAGCATCAAAAATATGCCACTTTTCATCAAAGAACACTTCGACCCAAGCATGTGCATCATATTGGTAAATGTTAAGCGTAGCGGCTTTAGTTTGTTCTCCGCCTAAATAACCCGACACAACACGGGCAGGGTAACCGGCAACACGAAACATAAATGCAGCGGTGCTGGCATAGTGGCCACAAAAGCCACGTTTGGTATCAAACACAAACTGGTCTAACGTATTATCACCATACATGGGTGTAGGTGATAATGTGTAAGCAAACTGCTGCTGATTAAAGTAATCAAGTAGCGAATTAAAGTAACCTTGGGCATTTATATGCTCAGCAGCCAGCTCTTTTGCCAAAGCTGTTGTTTGTGGATTAGTTGCTTTCGGTAAGCGGGTGTATAAGCGTTTTTCAAATTCATTTAGGCTCAGCGAGGCTTGGCTACTCGTTACCGCGTATTTAATGTTTTTGTTTAAGTTACCTTTGCGTTTTAACAAACCATTGTAGGTTGAGTGCACATCAGAATTATCACTTTGCGCAAAGCCAACTGCAAAAAGCCAATTTGAAGATGAAGGCTCTGCAATAACCTGATAATTAACACCATTACTTTGAGTAATTGTACGGCGAATTGGGTTATATTGTTGCGATTTCAAAATGTCTGATATTAACCATTCACTGCCATTAAACTCATCATGAATAAGGCTGCGCCAGTAATAGGGGGCTTGTAAAGCTTGCTCTGGCTGTTGTTCTACCCGAAACACCAAGTCATCTGACTCTGCTAATTTCGCAATCGAAAAGGGGTTAACCTGCTCTGATAACCCCGTTTTAGCAAGTTTTGGCCCCGGTAGCTGCCAAAATGCGGGTAGCTTAGGTAAAAATAAAATCAAAAACGCCGCTATGGGTAAGGCTAGTAGTATGGTTTTAAAACTTTGTTTGTTAGCGGCCTTAAAGCTTTGAGGGCTAGTTAAATAGCCTAGTACCGCGAAGTTAACAATATAAAGTACACTGACTATCAAGGTTTCAAATAATCCTTGATGAAACAAATACACCGTTGAAAGGTTAAAAAACACCAGTAAACACACAGATTGATACTGTTTAACGGTTTTCGCTTGTAGCAATTTAAAGCTGCTAGCAAGTAGCATCATGGATACAAATAACTTGACCGTATCGCTCACACCAACCAGTATAAATAAGGCAACTAAGCAAACCGCAGCCAAAATATTCGCCACCAATCCATTTAGTTTTTTATAAAACTTACCTAAAAACAGGTTTAAAAAACTCAGGCCTGCCAATATGGCTAAGAATGGAGTCGCTACTTCAGTAAACAAAAAGCCACTGGTAACAATAAACAGCACTGATAAAACAGTATTTATAAGCGGCGTATTCATAATTAAAACTCCGCTAAAGCTTGTAGGCAGGTTGTTTGATGATTGACCCCTTGGCCTTTTGCAATGTATTTATTGGGTAAGGTTAACGAAAACGCTATGTGTTGGTCAGTTAATTGATTAACCAAAAAACATAACTGGCTTAATCTGTGCTCATTATTGCCACTCAACATATTGAAATTAAGCGCTAACTCTTTTGATGCATCACTGGTAAATTCTTTCGTTAATAGTTGCTGAGTTTTAGCGTAGTGTTTCCACGATACCTTATTAAGCGCTGTTCCTTGCACAAAAGGGGTAAGCTGGTAAAAGTCATCATTACCGGCTTTAACTTGTGCGTTATCGCCGTCGTGTTCGTCATTGTCATGGAGCTGAGTATCAAGCTTTTCAGTGGTGATAGGTTGTGGGTAAACATACACGGTTTCGGTTGGTTCAATGTAACTCCACACAGACACTAAACCAAATGGAAAGTGGCTAATGATTTTTATTCTATCAAAGCCATATGCACCACGTTCACTACATTTAAGCACTATTTCAACGGTCTTTTTCTCTTTGTTTTGCAGTGATACAGTTTCAGATTCAAGGTTGTCATTAACCAGTTTTATAAGCTCACAGTATGATCGTGCGTGAATTTGAAAACGCGCAAAAGGGGCTTTTGGCGCATAACTTTCATTAACTGATTGGTATTTAACCGACAAACCTCGCACATTTTTATAGCCGGTGAGTATCGCAAATACTAAAACAACCACCATTAAATACGCCATGGTTAAAATCAAGTTGTTTTGATAGTTAATGCCCATCACAAAGTTCAGTAAGGCAATTAGTAAAAACTGCCCACCAAGTTTTGAGGGTAATACATAAATTGTTTTATGCTGAAGCTCAATTTCGTTAGTTTTATGCTTGTTTTTTAATAACTTATTAAAAACGGACTGACGAAATTGATTAACAAAAGCAGGGCGCTTAAACATGTTTTATAAGCTTACGGGCACATGTTTAAGTGCATAGCCGCTGTCACCAGCATTTAAGCCAAGCCGGTGATCAGTCACACTAGGGAAAACCGCTTGTACATCTTCAGGCATTACAAAATCACGACCTTCAATATACGCCCATGACTTTGCAGCGCGGGCAAGCGCAATACTCGCTCTTGGTGATAATGGGTTTACAAAATGGTTATCTTGGCGAGTATACGTAACGAGCTCAAGAATATAATCAACCACCGCGTTGCTTATCGTTACTTTATTAATTTCTTTTTGAATAACAGCAAGTTGTTCAGGATTAATGCGCACAGGTAAGTCGTCATAATTTCGGTTGTTTAAGCCTAAAATGAGGTTTTTCTCAGCGTGTTTATCAGGAAAACCTAAACTAATACGCATAAAAAAGCGGTCTAATTGTGACTCAGGTAACGGATAAGTACCAGATTGATGCACTGGATTTTGCGTAGCAATTACAAAAAATGGTGATGGTAGGGCGTGTTTAACCGCATCTACCGTCACTTGTTTTTCTTCCATTGCTTCTAACAGTGCACTTTGTGTCTTAGGACCTGCACGGTTAATTTCATCACCTAATACAACTTGGCTGAATACAGGACCTTGATGAAATGAAAAACTATGTTCTTTAGCATCAAAGATGTTTGTACCAAGAATGTCAGAAGGTAATAAATCGCTAGTGAATTGAATACGTTGATATGACAAGCCAAGAACTGCGGCAAGTGCATGAGATAACGTGGTTTTTCCCATACCTGGTAAATCTTCAATTAACAGGTGGCCTTCACTAAATAAACACGTAAGGGCGAGTTTGATTTGTTGTTGCTTACCAAAAATGACCGTTGATAGGTCATCTATAATGAGTTGGATTGTCGAATTCATAAACTACTTAATTTGTTATGGTTTCCATCAATTCTAGACGTTTCATAACAGAGTCGACTTTTTTTGCGTTGAATGGTTTAGCGATAAAACCTTTAGCACCTAATTCCCAGGTGTTTTGCACATTCTCAAGACTATTATGGCCAGAGCACATAACAACATGAGTATGAGGATGGCGGTCATTTAAGTATTCAAGAATTTGTGTACCGTCAGTGTTAGGTAGTTCAATATCTAGAAAGATTACGTTAGGCGACTTTTCTTCAATTACGGTTTTAGCTGATTCAAAATCTCGACTTTCTAAAATATCGTCAAAACCAAGACCAGTTAAAATTTGATTTAGATAGTCGCGGATATCTTGCATATCATCGATTATCAGAATAGGTTCTAACGGCTTCACAAATTCCATATCGTTTACATCTTATCGTTACATCTCAAGTTGATAGTTTTAATATAAGTCATGAGATAACTAAGCTCAAGAAACAAGCACTAATAAAATGAATAATATGATAAAACACCACCTTAATGTCCGATACCGTCTAGTATTGGACTTAACATGCGAAGAGAATAGGTATAGCTATGTATAGATACTTTACTTCCTATAATTTATATTATGTTAAATAGGTTATTTATGTATATTAGCAGCCTCAATACTCGTTAGATTTTAAGGTTTTTTTAGCCCTTTTTTTGATTGATTTGGGTTTTTACGGTTTTATAGCTTTTTATGAAATCCACATTTTTACTTTGTAAATTTCCAACCAAACTTACTTCATTCCAATAAGTCTACAACGGTAAGTTATTACAAACCTAGATTTGAAATGCCTTTCTTGTACGGCTTCCCAAAAATATAAATGTAAGGGGTTGTTCATTTCTAGAATTATGGAGGTATGGAGATTTTCGCCCTCGTGTTTTGGAAAAGCCCGTAAATACTGACCTTCGCCAATCCCAAGCCGAAAATTCATGATTTTTGAATTACGCTTGTTTTTAGACTCTAACCGTTCAAACTGACTCATTATCTGATCATTCCTGCTCATTTTACGTTTAGAATTAGATCATTTCTGATCGTTTAACTTTTCTTTAAACGCACTTTAAACGCCATTTAAACGCTCTTTAAATATTCTCAGCGAGCAATCTTTAAATCTTTTCTGCTGCTACAACCGTATTAAAATTTGGTCCCAGTTCAATTGTGATCATAAAGCCCTGGTACGTCATTCTAATTTTGTTATCTATATATGTGTACGCATTTGGTTTTTGAATAGCGTTCATTAGCTGGTGAATTTGTTCAATTGTAAGTTGGCCAGCTAACAGCTTTTCAATTTGTGAACTGCTAATCGTAACAACGCTACTATATATAGGTGCATTTTTACGTGACAACTCGTTTAAGAAAAATGCAGGCAAGTGCCCTAACGTAAATTCTTGGCCATCGACTACCGGCTTTATAAGTGCAATCTGAGCTGCTTTTAAATTTACCTGCTTTTTATAATATTGCTGTGACTTCAAAACAGCTTCATTAAATTGCGGTACCGCTAGTTGTTGAAGTTCTTTCGATAACTTCACTACTGACTTACCAGCTGCTATGTCAGCACCTAACCACGCTTTACCTGGATTATAGTCCCAACCTAGATCTATGCCAGGTAACTTATCTAGTTGTTCACCTGTTGATGCATCGACGACCTTGAATGACTGCATAAACTTATTAACAGACTCTGGTTTTGTGATCGATAAGCCCATACGTGCAATATCACGTTTATTCAGTGAAACCACCTTACAACGGCAGTTATAGCCATTTGGCGGATAATGCGTGTCCCAAAACGGATGGTCGACAGGAAGTAAAATATAGTTCCATTTATTATGATCAGGCCTAACTCTGCTATCACCAGCGGTCAGGTAAAGTAAATAAGGTCTACGTTCTTTTAATCGGTTCTGTTGTTCCCAGCGCCCTGCTGCTCGCGCTGTATTTTTGTTGTTCTGGTAAATTACTTGAGTGCGCCAGCCACGCTTACCTTTATAAGACCAACCGTGATCATCAACAATTTTATCAAAGCGTTTTCTAAAGTCCGATATGGTTTCACCATCACTAATTGCTTTATCTACTGCTGTATATAGCTCATTCAGGATCTCGATTTCTGTTGCACCTGCAACGGTGAATGCTTTGGCATGAATTAAGCCCTGTAAGTCTCTATATGACTCACTTGTCAGCTTAATTTTGTCTTGAAAGTGTGAAATGGCTTCCTTGAATTTAACAAGGTCGCCATATTGTGGAGCTGATAGAGCCATTTTAATGCTCTTTTAATGACTGTTGAATGTCTTGAATTTCATTTCGTCGCGAGTTATCACGGCTATTACCAAAGAAGAAATTCAATATTGACGCTATAACAGTGCCTAAAACGAAGCCTAAAATTGTATCTGCAAAGCGTGTAGAGCTCTCAGGTATTGGCATAAACGTAATAAAGCCAATATATAGAGCCGTCGTAATTGACCAAAACCACGCATAATAATAGATGAAGCGTTTAGAAAACTTATCATCCTGGTTAAGTGCTTGGATCTGCATAATCCGCGCACTCTGGGTGTTTTTATATGCAAGTTCGTCTAGTTCTTTCTCTCGATTGAGTAAGGTGGTTCTTAACTCATGCGCGTATTTCTCTGAGTCTTTTATACGGTTTAACGCTTCTTCTGGTGACGATGTACCTGTTAAAGTTTGAGCTATATCAACGACTTTTGAAGCAACCGCTTCACCATTTGAGCCCCCTATCCAGTTACCTATTTTTTTATCTAGGCCAGTTAGCTTTGCAAGGCCAAGTGCAATTGTGATTGGTTCCATTTAAGCCTCCATTGACTCGTAGGGTACGCCACCAATAAGCATTAATTGGATACCTTTGATCCGCTTGAATTGGCGAACTAATGATTTAGCTGTTGTAAAGTGACAATCAAAGAACGCTTTTTTGTCATCCAGATTTGGAAAACATTTCTTGGCTTGCCTTTTACCAAAAGACTTTATGATGCGTTTCTTTTCCGCAGGTTTATAAATCGATATTATTCTTTTGCGCCAAACTTGTTTTAAACATGAGGGTTGAGCGGCTTCTTTAGTAAACCATTCACCTTTTATATAGCCATCAATGTAAACAGCTAATACAGTGGTAGATTCTGATTTTCTAACACGCTGTATCGAGATTTCATGATCGCCCAATTTAAATAAAGCACTACCAAAAGTCCCTGCAAGTTCACTTTCAACCTTGTCCCATTGCTCTTTAGAAATAGACATAAGCGCCCCGCTACAGCTTTGCTATATCAAGTGAAATAGCTTGTTCAATGCCTTTCTCGTCCTGCTTGTAAAAGCGGATAAAACGGCATGAATCGATAACACCTACAGACTCTGCAATGATGTTCATCGCCTTTTGCCATTTACCGCTTTCATCAGTGATTTCAAGCTTGCGTAACGCAAGGATACGTTGCGGGTTTAATGATCCTTGCTTATCGGTATTAAAGGTTTTACTGACAATGGCTCGTATGTTTTGATTGCCGCCTTCGGTCCATTCATCTAGGCACTCATCAATCAGCTGTTTAGCAAGGGATAGCTCTGGGCCAAGCTCGATACGTTCCTGCGTTTGAATATTTACGCGCAAAGTGTTATCGAATGAACGTAACTGCGTATTGCCTTTCTTACCACCTAAACTTACACCATGTTCTTGCGCTAAAAGCTCTATAAAGTCGTCAGCTTCAGCCATCAATGAACGTTTGAACTCAGCTAATTTTTCCTGCATTTCGAGTGCTTTCGCACAGGCTTTTTGTACAAACTCATCTTTGATCAAATCCGTCTGTTTAACGTTAGCAATTGCAACTAAATTGCCTTTACCGTCTTTTAAGTAACCTTCAGGAATATTATTCATCGTCTATCTCCACAGTTTTAGAATTAGCCTCGCTCATACCCGCCATAAACTCATACTGCAGAGCTTGCTCAGCCACTTGTGCTAAAGCAGACTCAGAGATAGTTGGGAATTGTGAGGTTATTTTTTGCTTAAGTTCGTCCAGGTCTTTTGATGCCTGGGCAAAATGCCAAATCTTTTCAATGGTGTCGTTTGAAGCGTGATCGAACACATCAAACTCATCGCTAATTTCAGTACTAGCAGAATCAGACTTCGCAAATTCAGTGCTTTTAGCAGCTGAGGCTATGCCTTGGCCGTCATCAGGTACTTCAAGAATGTCTTCACCTGGTTTAGGTTTTGGAATACCTAACTCTTTGTACACGTAGTCAGTGCTTACAGGTACCAGGCGTGCAGATTCGCGAACACGGCTTACCGTATCGGTATTAATTTCGCGCTTATCTTTAAAGATGAATTGCGGAGGCTCACCACCCTCAAAATTGACAGAGTGAAGAGTGTTAATGATCTGATTGCGATAAGAAGCAACAAGCGCCCTATCTGCGCGTTGATTATCGCCAGCGCGTTTAGCATGCGTTTCACTAGCTGCACGCGCGCCGCCGTTCTTTTGCTCAGTGGCCAATGTTTGGCTGGTTAGCGCCTTACTCATTTCAGCATTACAGAAATTAATTAAACGCTCAGGAATTGGTTCACCCGATAACTTACTTTCAAGTACTTCAATACTGGTATCGTCGGGTATTGCGGCTACACCGTCTTGAACTAATTTAGCGAGCCCAGTTAAAAGGCTATCTATATCAGCATCTTTTGCACCAATAGGGTATTTACCCACAGGGAACGGCACACCAAAGCGTTCACAAAATTGAACAAAGAACTTAAAGCCACCGTGCTTAAACATCCACGGCCAAAAGCAGCTGCTGAGTAGTGCAATGCCATACGGGTTTGTTGCACTAGGCATATGACGAACACACGACCAACGACGCGGGTCCACTTCTTCGCCTTGCGGGTTTTCTCTTGTTTTAACAAGCAGCTCGTGATCACTATTAAATGCAAAGCGACTATTACGCCATGTTTCAATGTATTCAGGCTGCCACGTACCATCACGTTTAATAAACTTGCCCAAATGTGTCACACTGAAGCCATGTAAAATAGCACTGTAATTGTGCCAATCCATATCGGCCCACTCTGTATGCTTGCACGGTTTACGCTTAAAAAACTGCTTTGCTAACTCGTAGCTTTTCATACTGGCCGCATCGGTACCACCAGGCACCAACTCAGTATTAAAGCTATATAAACCGCTGCGTAATGAGCGCAATTCACCAATGATATGCGCGTCACGGGCAATTTCTTCATAAATAGCCGTGTTTTTACCTGCTTTACGTAAAATTGGGTCAGGGTTTGGGAGCTCTGTGATCAACGACGAAAAGCCAGGGTCCAATTGATTTTGTTCAAACATACGAACAAGGGCACCATAAGCCCGTGAATTAATGCGTGGCTTAGACTTAAACATGATAGCCCCCTATTTGTTTGGTTACTTTACGGCTTCGAACTCTAGGCATCCCGCCTGCGCCAGTGCTGGATATCATCCATAAAATGGCTAAGGCACAACTCAAGTCGTAGTGATGTGTTGTTTGTTTTTCTGGCCAGTTTTCGAGCTCGTCGAGCAATAATCTGCAATGTGAATGAAAGGCTATTTGTGCAGGTGTATTGGTCACATAGGTTTCGAGTGAGCCTATGCGTTCTTCAGCTGGTAATGTGGCAGTAACACCACGTAAAGGGAGTGCAATGCCCTGCTCTAACCCTTTGGTGATAAACTCGCTGCGCATAAAGTCAAAGGCGTTGTTATTCTCAAAGCCCCACACTAAGCAGTTATATTCTTTTTGAGCGCGAATTATGTCGTTAAGTAAACGACTGGTACCGCGCACTTTGCGGCTTTCGTATTCAACGTGCAGCTTTTGTAGGTCTTTTGAATAAAAGCCAACAAGTATCGCGCTTGGGTCGGACTTTTCTGTTTTACCCATACTTGGATCACATGCACCGTATGGTACCCAATCGTGTAAACGGTCAACCCAAAAATCAAACTGGTAAAAAATCGCTTCTTCATCGCTTTTAGCAATACCTTGCATTTCGCGGTTAAACTCGCGCTTGTTCGCAGCCCACATACACATTAAATCGTAAAGTGTACGTACACTTGGCCAACTGGTTTTAGCGCCCTTAAGCATTTGGCGTTTGTTCTTGATCCAGAACTTAAACGAAGGCTTATCTTCAGTGGCAACAGCAATACCTTTAGCCGCTTCGCGCTTTTCAAAGCGTTTATCATCATGAACCATAAGGTCGCGACATTGCTCCCATAAGTCCATGCGCTCAGGCATTTGTTTAATTGCTTTAAAGCGGTGAACAATGTGCCCTGGTGCTTCTTCAGCACGGCTAATTGGGTCATCGTTATTAAGAACGGTGTTCACACCTAAGAATTTTACGGTACCATCGGGTGGCCCTAAGAACTGCACCGAAGCTTCAAGGAATCGCCAGCGGTTTTCACGCTCTGTGGGTGACTTGGCTTCGGCATCGGTAATGATATCGTCAGACAGTAACAGCTTAGGTCGGCTTGCACCGTGGAACGCACCACGTACAGCCTGCTCAGCACCACGGCTCTCAAATCGCACACCTTGGGCCGTTACAAACTCGCCTAACTTCCATACTGGCGATTTTTCGCATACTTCAGGAAAGTCTAAGGCTAAGTTGTTATTGTTCAACAACTCCGTTTTAACGACTTCAAGGGTCTTGGTTGGCATTTTGGTTTCAGCACCAAACAAGATCACAAAATCAATAAAGAGAGGTGGCTTTTCTAAGCCAAGTTCTTGGCGTACCTCTGCGTCTTGCAGCAGTGCCAATACTGAAACATACACAGGGGCGATTTTTACGCTAAGTGTACTTTTACCTTCGCCACGTGGAGCAACAAACCAGTTTTTCCAACCGTTTTTAAGCTTTAGTGCTTCTGGTAGCCAACTATTAAAATAAGCCTGAAACTCAGATGGTTTCTGCCCATCATCTAGCCACATATGGTGTGGGAAATAGGTATATACAAAAAACTCAAAATCACCGCTTAAAACACGTTTACGGCGCTCTCTAATGGCTTCAGGACTTGGATCAATATGACGTTCTTTAGCTTCGATATCGCGGCGTAACGCACTGGTTACTTGCTCTATCTCTGCTAAAAAATCACGTGTATTTAAATCAGCCATTAGTCGCTTAACTCCTTATCGAGCTGAGGACCAAATGCAGTAAGAATTTCGACTAATTGCGGTGCATAGTCAGGGTGATGTTTTGAAACAAATTTAGCTAAAATCTTGATAACTTCAGCAGCGACAGTGCGTTTTTCTAGGCGCTTATTGCCGCCAGATACTTTCATTACTTTGCTCATCATATCAGTGAGTGAGCTAAGTACTTTAGTGCGCTGCTCTAATGGAAGTGCTAAACCTTCTTCAGATTTTAAAAGCTCAAAGGTTTCGTTTACTTGAATAGTAAACTCTTCGATAAAGTCGGTTGTAAACTCACCTGCAGCACCCTCACTACGACGGCTTGCAGCACGAGCAAGATCCCAATCATCGCCCTGGTCTTTCGCTTCCATCTTCCAGCGGCGGGCTGTGCCATCTGCAACACTATGCTTTACTGCTGCAACACTTAAAGCAAGCAGTTCGTTTACATAGCTGTGACGTAAAGCGTTTTTCTTTTCTGCTGGGTGTGCCATTAGCTAAACATCCCACTTTTAACAGCGTAAGCAATTAAAGAAACAGCTAAACCCGCAGAGCCGCCCATCGCAGCCACTTTTACACGTTGGTTTGTGAGCTTTTCTTCTACTTTTGTTAATCGCTCAGCATGGGTCTTAAGCGCCTCAGCTTGGCGCTGCTCACTTTTTTCGATATCTATTTTTAAGCTATCAGTGATCTGCTTTTGACGGGCTTCACTCTTTTCTATGCTGTGGTGAATATCAGCCTTAAGACTTCTAAGATCATCCAAAATGGCTGATTGGCTTCCTTGAATTTCACCGATTGCTTGAAATAGCTGGTTCTCTTGTTCTGGTGTCATGAGGTGTCCTTACGGGTAAAAAACTTTAATGCCGATCCACGTAGGTGTGCGAACGTCGAAATGGAACCAACTCACATCGCCCTCGATGGCTGTGATGTAAGGAAATTCTTCAGGGTGAGCTAATACGTATTCACGTACCTGCTGAGCGGTGTAGTTTTCAAAACTACAATCAAAGGCTTTACCTAGTTTGTGTTGGCTGCGCTTTGCGCCAATTGGGCAGTCTAACGGTCTATAGCCGCGTAAGTGGTTAGCACCACCCCATAGCCAGTTATTTACTGTGCATGGGCCAAACTTATCACGCAGCTTTTGCAGCATGCGTAAGGCTCTTTCATCAAAAAAGTTTAAAAGAAAAAGGGGATCGTCTTTAAAAAGATTAAAGACATTTTCAGGCACTATTTCCTGAAATAAGAAACTAGGTGCAGTTGGGACTTTAACTCTTATTTTGGCCGCCATGTTGAGTCCTCAGATTAGTTAATCGTTGTTTAATTAGGACGTAACAGGCAGGCAAAGGAGTTTTCCGCGTTGGCTTTTGGTTAGCTGGGTTTAATAGCTCTTTTACGCGTGTGCGTAGTGCTGGCAAATCTTTTAACGGGCAACGGCGTGATATAGCGATTTGCTCGTTTTTAGACTTGGCCGACACAATAAGCTGAGCTAATAACTCAATAAATGGCGCATGCACTGTTTTTGTCATGCGTTAAGTAAATCAATTTAGAGGGGGGCATTCCGCTGTAAAGTTGTTTTCAGCGTTGTATTTTGCGGGTGTCTTATTAGGTTAAAATGAAAAGGCTTGCCATTACAATAGGGGCAAGCCAATTAATTTAAATTAGGTTTAAACATGGTTTAAATCAGTTTAAGAATTTCGTCTAATAAATTTTCTATCTCTGCTTGATACAAAAACTCATACTCTTCACGCAGATATTCAATTTTTTCTCTTGCTATGTCATTTTGCTTTAATTGGTCATTAAAGCTAACTTTACTTAGCTTACCACCATTGATGTCCATACCACCTGATATAGGAGGGGCTTCACCTTCAAATTTTACTACGTAAGTTTGGTATTCAGTCGCCATACATTTCTCACTTAAATCTTATTTGTTAATTCAATACCAGCATTAAAGCCAATCCACATTGCGTTGATTGTTTGGCTTGAGTATCCATTTTTTACGTCAAACGAAAGCCCTCTTAAGTGAACAGGACCAAACTGCGTAATTAGCCATTTTTCAAAAAGCTCCTTGTGTTCCATCATTTACCCTTAATTTCTCTATACGCTTCGTGATATTCGTCCATTAACCCTGTTGTTGTTAGGCCAAATAACTTGCGTTGGTTTATGTAGCGGTTTAATAGGTTTAAACCAAATTCAAGTTGCCACTGCTTTGGCTTTTTTCCTCCACTGAGTTGCAAAGCAGTGAGCAACACAAAGTTATTGTTTTGCATGACCAAGCGAAGGCGGTACTTGAGCGCGTACTTCGTCCTGTGTCGCTATCTTGAAAAAACCAGCACCACAATGCCAACAGGTAGACAATGTGTCCCATATAACACCTTTTGGTGGTTGTAAGGTTCTAAGCTCCTTACTGCAGCACGGGCATTTAAAAGTAATAACAGGTGTACCACGAGCCGATGCCTCGCTAAAATACTGCTCAGCTTCATTTTTTAAATCAGAAATAGATTCCATGATGATCCCCTATAAACTTAAATTTAACTGTGTTTCGCCTACACGTTCTTGTTGATACGTGCTGTAAATACTGCTTACTTGCTGGCGCGTGATCTTAAAACGCTTTACCAGCTGCTGAATGCTGCAGGTTTTATTATCAAGCGCGTAGCAAATCTCTTGGTTGCGAATTTGCTGAAGTACTTTATGCAGCATTGGCATTTGGTAATGCTTGTTTTCGTATTCATCAACCAGGGCTTGTACTAACTCAATACCAAAAATCTTAACTGCCTCATGGTTAGCTGTTGGCTTACGGGGTATATAAAACATTTGGCCCTGGTGTTCAGTAAGTAGCGCTATCGTTTTATCGACACCTAGAATTTCAACAAGCTTGCGCAAGCCATAAGGCAATGCGCGTAAATCTAACTCAGGTTTGTTCATGACTGTTCATCCCATAAGTAGTCAAGGCCGTATTCTCGATCGATTGCGCGCTGTTGATGGTAGGCTTCCACATCACGGCGAATACGGCACTTACGTTTGTCTTCAGCTTTAACTGGGCGCTTACTTTCCATCTCGCTATAAGGCTGTTTACGCGGGTTGATAGTAAAGTTTTGATAGTCTTGGTAATGAGCCATTTAAGCCCCCTGCTTTGCTTTGTGGCGTGCTAACCATTGTTTAAGTACTTCAATGATGTGCGGCCATTGCTGTGCGCTTTGATACAGCTTTTTACCTTGTAAGTGGTTTTCACAAAACGACTCACAAGCGCTTTTAGAGTCAACGTTAACTGCACCGGCTCTGTGTAATTGCCCCCACAGGCTATAAATCATTTTAAGCTGTGGTGGTAATTGCTTTTTCCCTGCGTTCGGGTTCATTGCACGGTAACGAGCAAGCAGCTGCTGTTGTTCGAGCTTTGTTAAACCAGTACACGTGTTAGTGCGTTGGTTAGAAATATACGCAACATTAAGTTGGTGGGTATCTTGATCGATACCCGCCGCCTTTTGCGCAATTTTGATTTGTTGGATCAAATTATTCACGCGCTTTCCTCCAACATTTGAATTTCAAAGTGAGGCGATGCCTCTAACGAGATAATCTTAATTCCCCAGTCTTTCATGCCTTCAGTAAAAATAAGCGGGAACTCTCGACAAATAGTGTTAAAGCGGCGCGCGGTATGCGCTGGGCCATTCACCTCATGAACATGGTGAATGCTAAAAAGCTTATCTGCAGCCAGTGTGGCAAAGGCCGCTTTAATGTTGCCGTTGCATTTGTCGATTAGCTCACCTTGTGGGTCTTTCTTAGCTAAAAGAGCAAGCATTACTGCATTAGTCACTAAAGAGCTAAACGCAAGCTCAGCTGAGTAACGTGGTGTGTTTAATTTGATTGAAAATGCCATGATTTAATCCTTCTTTAAATGGAATTTAAACAGCGTTTAAACTGCAGGTTTGTTCAGTACAGAGCTAAAAATGCCGTTAATAAGTAACTTATCGATTGCGACACCAGGCTTTTTGTTGGCATGATTTAAAACATGCGGTAATAGGTTTTCGACAAGCTCGCGAGCATTACCTTCAACGCGCTTATGCAGCCATTGCCACCAACTAGCATCGTCATTAGCAAGCTTTACGATGCCCTCGGTTAACTCAACAAATAGGGTCTTGATATCTTCAACGGTTACTTGGCCAATAGGTTTGGGCCAAAAGCACACGCGGCTTGCAATGAGTTCGTAGCGTTCTTGAGTTTGTAGCTTGTCGACTAGTTGAATATTGCCAACGAGGGTTACACCAACAATAGCTTGGTCACTGATAGTGCGTAACGGGTCAAGCGCATTAGGTTTGCACTTATCAGCTTCGTCTAAGATGATCAGGCGGTCTGTATCACGCAGTGCCATAATGATCTTTTGCATATTCTTATAGGCACTTGGGCAACGAGATAAGCCCAAAGCCAAAATCAATTGATCGAGCACCTGCGCACTGCTGGTTTGTTCACTGCCAGCAATTAAAATGGCTTCTTTATTATGGCGACAATATTCATTAATGCCCTTAGTCTTACCAAGACCTGCTTGTCCTGCGAATACACTAAAACGGCGACGCTGCCTTGCTTGGTCACACGCCATTGCAATTAACTTAGATGTGCTTGTAGGAATAAACGGCACCTTGCCATACACAATGCTGACATGCTTACGTTCTTCTGTTTGTTTTGATTGTTCAAGCTCTGCAGGTGAAATAAGGCCCCAAATATCATGTAAATGTTTGCTTGGGTTCGCGCCATATTTCCCGTTTAGTAATTGGCTAATTGTTGCAGCGCTTTTACCCATACTTTTAGCAATGCTTGCACTGGTAATGTTTTGGTCGCGCATTTCTGGTGACTGTAAACGCAAACAAATACGTGTACACAACTCCCTATCTGCCTTTGAATACGCTTTATTAAAGCCATTTCGTTTTTGAATTTCTTCAATGCTGGCAATATCAAAAAGCTCAGACCAGATAACATCAATAACCTTTTGTGGATTAATGGTACATTTGAATGTCAGGGCTTCTTTAATCGATTGCAGCGCAAAACCACAGGTTAGCTTTTCTGGTGTTAATCCAAGCGTATCCATTTCTTGGTTGATTAGTTCAACACGAAGAGTTTGCTCGTCGGTGTAGGTAAATGGGATTTTATAGCTCATAGCTTTGTTCCTTGCGTGTAATTGGTTGTTCGAGTAATTCGTCTAAGTCAATTTCGTGCTGTGGTTTAGTCGGTGTTACGTCAAACTCAAACACGTTAACCTCTGTTTGATGGGCAATAGCTGGCGCTACCGGAGCTGCTAACTCTTCAACAGCTTTAATATCGATAATGCGTGTATTTGTTTCTTGTGCTTCTACTTCACGGCGCTTGGTATCTAAGCGTTTTAAACGGCCAATACGGCGTTTGCTTTCAGCCTGTTCGATACGTGATGTTGGCACGGCATGTGACTTAATTTTAAGGTTGGCAAACATTAAGAACTCGCCGTTTAACTTATAAAGCTTGGTGTAGCTATCATCGTGTAAGTCGTATGCGGCTATAAGTTCTTGGCCATTGAACTGGTGCAAGTAATCAGCACTGTAGTCACGTTGATGTAAACGAAAACGACCACGGCGAATATTCACTTTTTCACGCGGTAGCATGACAAAATCGTCCTCTACTGGTGGTACACGCTCTATGCCTTCATCCCACACTTGCTGGCGGGTTTTCCCCTTAATTTCTGGGTGTTCGCTGTTGTGGTAATCATTTAAAAAGGATTTAAATTCATCAATCCATTCATCAACTGTGGGTAGGTCGCGTTTACCCTGCTTAGCCTCTTTTAAGATAAGTTGTTTATGACGGTCATCATGATCACGCCCACAGTAAGTGCTAAAACGCTTTCCTACGCGGTCTTCCATGTGTAAGAAAAAGCGCTCTATCCACTTAACTCGTGCATTACCAGGTATCGCAAAAATAACGTCGATTTCGAACTGAGCGTAAAAGCCGGTTGTATCGTCGTTCATTAGCTTATTTTTGTAGCCAGAGCCGTTATCTAGATAAAACATGGCGGGCACATTGTTGTGTACTTTAATAGCGCGGCTAATCGCAGAAAGCGTATCTAGCGTACTTTCGGCATAGCCAAGCTCCCAACCAACAATGCAGCGGCTGCCAACGTCTTGAAATGCTGTAAGCTCAGCGCGGTATGGCTTGCCTGTTTTTGGGTGCGCTAAGTAAACATCAAGCGTATGGCCATCGCCGTTATATAAAACACCGGGTTTAATATTTTCTGTTGAGCGCAATAAATGATCTTTATGTTTTTCACGGTATAACTTAGCACCCATACGGTAAGGGCTTTGTGGGCCAAGTTCGTGTGGTAAGCCATTTATAAAGCGGCGAACTTGATGATGTTCAGCTTTATAACCTTCTTTGTTTAATTGGTCTGCCACCTGCGCAAAGCTAGGGCTATTTGGGCTGTGATAAAGTTCTAAACAACGTGAAAGCCAGCTGTATTGTGTTTGAGCTTTGCCTTTGTGGTTAGGCAGCAAACCATTAATGCCATTTTCTTTGTAGGCATTACACCAGTTATAAACTGTTGCGCGACCAGGCAAACGTCCTAATGAATCAATGGCTGATGTCAGCGAATTTATTGCGGTGTTACCACGGTATTCAGCCACCAGATTTGCAAACGCATTAGGCAAGCCACCTTCTTGTGTTAATAAGTGGCGCACCAAAACAGCTTTACATTGGGCTTTTTTTCGAGCTGTTTCACTGGCGTTCTGCCATGTTAAATCGTTGCCAATACTTGGTAGCTGGTTAAATTTTTGAACTGCAGGATGCATTAGTCTCTCCTACTCGCGGGTTTTAATACGGTCGTTAAACATGGCTAGCATGTATTCACGGTTAGCTTGTGCGTCTTGCCACTCGTCTTCGGCAAAGTGCGGAATTTGCTCAGCACCCGTTAGGTTTTCTGCGCCAAATTCATCACTAAGACGATTAAGCATGTGGCCAATGCGTTGCTGAATACCCAGCCATAAATGCCACGTAGTTTGAGCGCCACCAACACGGTGGTTTGGGTCAAGGTCACGGCTAGTGCATAGCTGTTCAACCAAGCCTATAAACTCTTCCAGTGATTCATTGACAATGGCGCTATGCGAATAAGCACGTTGGCGAACCTGAGCAACCAGCATAGGTAGCTCGTACATTTGCTTAGGAGCTTTTACTAGTCGCTCATTTTCAAGCGCGTTAATTAGCGTGGCTGTTTGCTCTTCAAGCTCAGTGTGCTTTTCTTTAAGCTTGCGAATTTCTTTGCGAAACTCTCGTACTGATAAGTCATTCAGTGTTTCTAGGTCGTCTTCGTCAAGTGCTTCAACCGTTTCAACAGGTAAGCGAGCCATTTCAATAAGCTTGCTTTTATTCATATTCAAAAGTGCAGACGTCTGCACTTTTGATTCAGGAAGCGCTAAAAACATCTTAGAAACGGCCATTGCATTAAATGCATTACGGCGCGGAATACCATATTCTTTAAGCTTTTTATCAAACTCACCATGTTGTGAATGTGACTTAATACTCAAATAAATTAATCCACGCTTTGCGGAATCGATTAATGCTTGCTCTTCCATACGAACAACCAGTTGCCATGCTTCATCTACTGAATCAGGCATAACTAATTGAATGTGCCCTGCCATCTTTTCTATTTTGGCGGTGAGCTGTTGTTGCTCTTCGGGGCTAAAAATTTGCTCTGCTAAATCAGTGCTCATATTGCCCTCCGTTGTGTATAATTCGACCATTTTTACAAAAAACAGACGGTTCTTGGTCTTTGATTGTCATTGCTTTAAGCCTTAAATGAGTTTTGTAACGCGTGGTGTAATGGTGCTGTCATTCTTCAGAACTATCGGTAAGTAACGACTCTGCTATGTAGCGTTGCATAGCGGTTCGTTCTTCGATTTCCATCTGAAGTTCTGCGTGTTGCTGTAGTAGTTGAGCGCGTTGATCAACGGCTTTATATAAAATGGGTTTAAGTAAAACATTGGCAGGTTCTGTAGAGCGAACTGCATAGCACAGGGCTGGCAAGTAATGCATAGGCATAAAGTGAGGTTGGCTTGGCGCTAACCACTTGTTTAGTTTTGCTTGATCTACATCGCACTCTTGGGCGCGTAATGCGTCATTCATACGGTCTGCAATAACTGGGCGGCTGAAACCAGAACGCTTCATTGCTGAGCATACACTATGAATAAACAAGTTATAGATATCGCAGTCTGGTGCTACATCGGCTTCAAGTATGCTTTTAGTTAGCTGATTTTGTTGTGCTTTAGTGAGCTGTTCCATGGTAAAAATCTCTTGCAAAATTACTTTGATTTATTGCTCTTTTTTGCCAATGCTATTGATCGCTGGCTAAGAGTTCTTTAAGCGCTTCTATCTTCTTTGTTCGGCTATCTTTGTTTCGGTGATAGGCCTTAACATTTGGGAAAATTTCTTCTACTGACTTACCAATAATTTTGGAGATTGCAGATGCAACTTTGTAAGACGAGGTGTGTTGGTACACCACACTACTCACGTGAGAGAGGTTTAAACCCAGTGCTGCAGCAAGGATCGAAAGTGAATAACCTTTTTCATCAAGGGCTTGTTTAATTTCTTCAGGTTTCATTGTAAAGTACCTTTTGGTTTTCATTCTCTTTTCTGTTCTTTGGCGAGATAAAAAGAGAATGTGTTTGTGAATATGTGATGAGTTTAGTTTCAATATATTGAAACTGTCAACACTATAATTTCAGTATTTTGGCACTTTTTATTTCAATATTTTGTATCTTTTTGAAATTTGGTGTTATTTTAGATAGAAGAAAGTTTCAATAAATGACAACTTATTTACGAGATGAACGAAACAGGTTAGGTCTAACTCAACAACAAGCAGCTGAAGCTATTGGTGTTGGAAAAACTACTTTATTGAGATGGGAATCCGGATATCCTATTCCTTCAGACAAGTTAATTGCCCTATCTGATATCGGATTTGATGTAACTTACGTCCTAAAAGGTGTTAATACTCCATCAGCTGTATTAGAGCCCACTAAAACTGATTTAATAGCAGTTCCGCAATATGATCTTGCTGCAAGTGCTGGTGGCGGAGCTTTAGTTATTGCTGAGCACCCTATCGCGCGATTTGAACTATCAAAACGCTGGCTAGAGCAACATAACTTACACAACAAAAGGCTTACTGTAGTGCCCGTTCGTGGGGACAGTATGGAACAAACCCTGTATGACGGTGATTTAACACTTGTTTCGTTAGTTGATGATCTAGCAGAAGCTCGTGAAGGTGTTTGTGTACTTCGTTTTGATGATGAGATTTTCGTAAAACGTATTCAGTACGACTTCAAAAGTAAGGGCTACAAAGTCACCAGCGACAACACAGCCTACTCAAGTTTCTTTGTTGAGGTAGACGATATCGAGTCAGGCCGCTTCACAGTTCTTGGCCGAGTAGAGAGAGTTTTACAAAGGACTAAGGTTTAAATACTAATAACAATGAAAAGTTGGCTCAAAAATAACAAAATATACTTTGAAACTTTGGCTCCTGTGTGTATTAGTCTCGCAGCCCTTTTTGTTGCATTGGCGTCTTATAAGTTAGCTGATCAACAATTGATATTGTCTGCTATTAATGTTGAACCAAACTTCTACCTAAAAGAGACGTATTTATATGATCCGGTAACCAAAAGTTCGCACAAGACAGAGTTAAGCATATACAACTCAGGTGAAGGTATAAGTAATTTTACAGAGAATGTAAATTCACTATTAGTTATTGAACACTTCACTGATACAGGAAAAACTTTATCATATATACCGATAATTGGTTATTACGATACCAGTTTCACTTCAACTGAACCGAAAGGGGAATTAGCAATTGTCACAGGCTATGATAATAACGCTAAGTTTTCTGATATATATTTTGAGTTTCAAAAATCTCAACTAAAGGATAAATATGGTTTTGTTTTTATTTCATTGAAGCATGCGACTAAGATCACTTACACCAACAAACTGGGAGTTGCAGGTGAAACATTTTTCATAGGAACAAAACCGGTTAACTCTATCAAGTATCGAGAGTTTATGAGCCGTTGGAATGCAAATGAATTTATTGACTTAGATGATTTATCTCTTAGCGATATTGAAGAAAAGCTACAAACTAAGCGATAGTTTTGCATATGAACATTGATATCAGCTCAGTATTTATCAAAAATGGTTTTGGAGCTATTGCTTTTTCGCTTTCTCATTTTTTATTTGTGTGTAGGTAAGCCGACAATCGTCTATAAAGTTTTTATATTGGTAACCAGTATCCTTTTCTGTATGCATCTTTATCTGACTTTGCTTTATCCATAAATTTAGAATTTCGATAAGATGAGATTGCCTATTAAAAGAAAAAAAATGGTTGTATTTTGAATCTCCACTATCCAGCAAGCTTCGTTGTAGTGCCAAAATTTCTGTTATCAACTCAATGACCTTTGTTAGTGAGGAATTAAACATAGAATAATGCTTGATACCAATTACATCACAAAGTTCTTTTAAAACATTTTCAAAAGTTGATAAAAGAATGATGATTTTTACTTTGTATGAATTAGTTCTCATACAAATATCAGGTAAAAATTTGTTATCTTTATCATCAATAATGTACTTAATTATTTCATATTTCATTTTGTTTATATTAGGCTCTTTAGCAATAGCAAAAACTTTTTTTTCAAAGTTAATGAAAAAGGTAAAGATGTAATCAACACGGTTTTGGTCGATTGTGTTATGAGCATCGTCTTTTGATTTTGGTTTAAGGTAAAAGCGACAATAAATTGAGGTTGCATCGTTTGCTCTGATTAATTTGAACCCACCATTATTAATTGCAGCTTCAAATTTTTCTTTAAACAACACAAGTTCCTTGTGGTAGAGATCTAATTTATGTTCATATTCTTGTCGTTCAATATTCCTTTTTTGGTAGTTCAAATTTTCTTGAAATTGAATAGCTCTAAAGTTAGCTGCTGCAAGTGTTGCGAATGGAATTGCTGAACCCATAATCCATAATGGAACTGACATATAAGTTAGGAAGGTTTCTAGTGACTCTTTACTAGGCCTCTCAAAAGACAAGTTATCGTTTTGCCAAATTAAGATCATTAAGGTGCAACCTAAAGCAAGCGGCACTGCTAGCGCTATCTGGAAGTATTTATAATTGAACACACTTCGGACTTTTTCTTTTTGGTTGTCTTTAGCCATGATTATTCTCTCCTTGATATTTAAAGAGAAAAGTAACAGATAGCACTCGTATGTAAAGTAATTTGCTCTACCAACAAATATCACAAAGTTATATTTTGTTAATAATTTGTTCAGTTTGGTTTTTTCTAAAGCATTTTTGATTTAAGGTATGGTTTCCAAAAGTTAGAGGGAACTATATGAAAGTACGTATTTTGGGATTCAGTATTGATCCAACCGACAAACCTAGCCTTGATGATTTAATGTCTCATATTGAGGCTACTCCTATCGATACCAATAAAGAGAATGAAGATCGAGGTGGACGTTTAGTTTTTGTTAATTCTAACGCTCATGATGATTATCACGTAGGCTTAGTTATTACAGCAAAAGACGCAAAAACATACTGTCAGTTGAAAAAAGATGCAACTGGTGCCATGAAACTTGTGGTGTCTGATCTTGATCCAGATGCTAGTCTGATGGAATTTAATTTTTTCGTGATAAAAAAAGATAATGGTATTGGCCTTTACCAACATTATCACCAATCTTGTAGTATGAACGGAACAATGAAGCTACTACAAAAACAATTTAATATTGTAGTTAGGCAAAAAGTAGATGAAGCGAAAAAGCATTACATTAAAACAGAGGAACTATCTAAAAAGAAAGCAACGACTAAGGCCAATAAAGAATACAAAGACCGCTTTAAATGGCAAATGCTTGTTAGTGAAGAAAAGTTAAATAAAATCCTTGAACACATGAAGCGAATTAAAGCATTAGAGTTAAGCTTCTCTACTCTTGAGGTCGAGGCAGATGAGTTTAGAGGGTTAAAAGATCATGTTGTAAAAAACACACAACGATTTCTTTTTAGCCAGGAATCAAGATTTACAGATTTATTAAAAAACGTCATAACCTGTGTAAATGATTCTGAAGCTGATTCTGGCCGAGTAATTGCCATTGATATAAATGATAATGAGCAAACTTTTGACATATCAGAAAACTTAGACATTTTTGGCGTCTATGAATTTGATGATGTCACGAAAAAAATTGACTCGCTTGATATCGATGACTTTGCAGATAGCTGGATGATTAAAGAGTTAATTAACATTTGCAATGAGCGTTCAGAGTACTTTAAAGCTAAAATTAGGAAAAAACAAAGGAGCAGATAATGGCTGGTAAAAAAGTTTTATTTTGTTGCTTTATAGTTTCGCTCGGTATTATTGCTTCTATTTTTGGATTTACTATTTGGTTAGATTTAGACCCGAACAAAGTTGTAAAATTTTATCAAGTTAACATTAGAGGTAGCTTATTTGCTGGGCTTTTGACGTTAGGTGGATTTTTACTCTCGTTAAAAACCTTCATCATTGTTAAGTTAAAAGAAAATGTATATGACCATGATGAATATGAAAAGCGTTTTAAAGAACGAAGTAAACTAAAAAGTGGATTGGTATTTTATGCACCACTAAAGAACCTTAGCGACTTTTTATTTTGGACTGTAGCAAGTTGCATTGGTGCTGCAATAACTCAATTAACGTTTGGTTTGTTTAATTGCTATTACACAACTCTTTTTGCTTTACTGACAGCTTTATTTGCATTGAGTGTTTTGGTGTATTCCTTACATCTTATAAAGCAGTGTTTAAACGACTGGTTTGAGTTTTTAGACCTTGCACGAGAAACAAAGATAGCAGAATCCTCAAAAGATAAAGACTCAGATTGAGTCTTCTTTCACAGTCCTATTTTAAGAGCTTGTAATAGAACTAAGCCACATTGGCTTAAGTAAGTGTAGTTTAAACACTTACAGTTCGATTTAAACGTGTTTTAAACATGGTTTGAATCTAATTTAAAGTACTGGATTTTCATTCTGGTACTTTTCCCATGATTCAGCGAATTTTGCTTTAGCATTATCAAACACTATTTTCTCTTTGTAACTGACCGTAATGAGCTTTTTCTGTTCGATTTGAATTCTTGCTAAAGCCATAAACTCTTCATCATCTATAACTTTGTCTCTATAAGACTCCGAAAGCTTGTTTATGAACTCAGTATTTGGGTTGTTTTTTAATTGCTCTGCTAATGCTATGTAGAACTCAGCTAAAGCTTCATCTGGATTCTCTGAGTAATATTTGCTGTCGTTGGTGATATAAACGTGAAGATTAAGTGCTATGTATAAAATTAACGCTGGAGCAGCAAGACCGTAAAGCACTTTTCGTGGGATATTAATTTTCATAACCATTCCTTGGTTGTTTGTAGCTTTTTGAATATAGTATGAATATCTTAAAGTTTAAAGGAATATCATGTTCTACTTAGTAAAAGGTTGGAACTCATTAAAAAATATTTTCAGGTATCTTTTTGGTATTCATGAGGATAAGGCATTACATCAAAACTGGATTTTTTGGATTGTGGTACTAGTTCCACTTGGTGTCGTCTGCTGGTTAATGTATACATTAACTCAAGATCTAATTTCTGATGGGCTTTACAATCCACGTGTATCATCTGAGTCACTAGCTTCTTTTGTAAATTATTACGCATTTCCTATTACAATGCTTACAGTCCCTCTTACTTTAGCTGTTATGATTAATAGATTTCATTCGTCAAAACAAAAAGCTAAAAGCAATCGGTTAGTTGAAAAAAATAACTCTTCAAATAATTTTTTTAATCACTTTAAATATTTCGATGAATATTGTAAAAAAATAACAATGAGCACTACTAATAACAGTAAAATTATAGTAAATACTGAAAAACTATATCGAGGACTGTTTAGCGGTAGCGGTCCTGATAACTACATAACAAATATTAATATTGTGAATATAGCTCCTCTGGTAGAAAAGCTCGATAATCTTATAATTGACTATAAAAGTCACAAAGAAACAACACCTTACTATGAATCAGAAGCCTACAATGCAACGGATGATGAAAAAAACAGAAGGTTAAAAAAACTTTTTAACTTCAATTATGATTTTTTGGGATTGAAATTTTCAGGAGGTATTAGTAATGATGCAATATTATACAGAGAAATTAGTCACTTGTTTGAACAACTTGTATATATAGTAAACTTTATTGGTGTAAGTAATACAGATGAAGTTCTTTTAGAGATAAAAGAAAAAAAGCGATTGTTTGAGTACAAGTACTTTGAAATATATGAAACTGAAGATTCCAATATTTCTCAAAAGCTTAAAAAATAAATGTAAACCCTTTTCCAGCAGTACCTTTCTCTATCAATTCATAAACTAAGTGCCAATTACTCGTTTTTGGCACTTAGAACATGGCACACAAAGCAAATACCAATACACAGTTCGATTGGTTTGAAGTTTTTAAAGCTGGCACCCAAACAGACAGCAAAGGCGTTACTAGCGAATTTAGTGAAGCCGATTTAAATAGCGTTGTTGCTAACTTTAAGCCTAAAACCGCCCCACTCGTTATTGGCCACCCAACCATGGAATCACCCGCTTGGGGCTGGGCCAGTGAATTAAAAGCCGTAGACGGCGTACTTTACGCTAAAGCAGATGAAGTAAGCAGTGAGTTTGCTCAAGCCGTTGAAGATAAGCGATACCCTAACCGCTCAGTTAAATTAGAAAAAGTCGAAAACGGCTACAAACTTGCCCACATTGGATACTTAGGTGGCAAGCCTCCTGCTGTTGACGGTTTAGCCTGGCAATTTAACCAGGATGAGAATGCCGACACCCTTACCTTTGAATTTGCTGCCGGTGATATGGACAGTATATCGCTACGCACATCAAACACCCTCACACGCCTTATGGGCAATTTACGTAACTTCATTACTGATCGTTTTGGTAGTGAAGCGGCAGATAAAGTTGTGCCCGAATACGAATCAGAGTGGCTAAAAGAAGAAACCATTATTGCTGAGCATGAGCGAGCCAAAGGTAATGCCGAATTTAGTAAAGGTGATGATGACACCACGCCCCCAACCAATGAGGACAATGCGATGGATAAAGAAAAAAAGGCACTTCAAGACAAGCTTGATGCAGCCAATGCCAAGAACGAGCAACTTGAATACAGCCAACGTGTAACAGCTGCTAAGACGTTCATCAATGATGAAGTTAACAGTGGTGATGCACCTCGCTTAACTAACACAGATGGCGTAGCTGAGTTTATGGCAAGCCTTGGCGATGGCGACACAACGTTTGAGTTCGCTGCAGCGGATGGCGCGAGCCAAACACTTAAACCAGCAGAATGGTTTAAAGGCTTTTTAAAAGGCTTACCCGAGCAAACTGGCTTAACAAGCGAGTTTAATAAAGATGATACAAGCGACGAAAACGGCAACGACACAGCTGAAACGCTTGCTGCTAAAGCGCTTGAGTATCAAAAGTCACAATCTGACAAAGGCATTACGATTAGTATCTCGTCTGCGTTAGACCACATTAAGAAGGTATAAAACCATGGCGCAACCAGGATTTATTAGAAACTTTTCGGCTGTTTCAGCAATTGCAGCGAATCGCCTTGTAGTTGTATCAGCACTTGAAGATTTTCATGTTGCTGCTGCAACAGATGCAAGCGCGGTATTTGCTGGCGTAACAGAGCAAGGCACTGATAACCACCTTCGTGTTGATGTAGTGATGACACAAAGTGCCCCTGTTGAATTTGGTGGTGATATTGCAGCGGGTGACTTAATTGTTGCTGATGCTGAAGGTAAAGCCATTGCATTGGATTTGGCCGACTATGTAGGTGAAACCCAAATTCATGTTGCTGGCTGGGCAATGGAAACCGGCGATGCTGGCACCATTGGTGACATCTTTTTAGCGCCGCAACTCATTGCGACGATTCCAAGCGCGTAAGGCGCTTGGGTTAACTTAATTTCATAAAGTGAGGAATTGCCATGAGTAATGGTATGCCATTTACACCCGATACAGAGCAAACGGCCATTGCCATTGCTTATAAAAACAAAAAGCTAATTGCTGACCAATTAGCCCCCTATTCGCCTGTTGGTAAACGTGCATTTAAATGGACTGAGTACAATAAAGGCGACAAGTTTACGTTGCCAGATACTAAAATTGGCCGTAAATCGGGCCCAAATCAAGTTGAGTTCTCAGTAACGGAAAAAGAAAGCTCAGTAGTAGACCACGGCTTATCAGACATTATTCCAAATGATGATGTGGATAACGCACCAGCTAACTATAACCCGCGTACCCATGCGGCTGAAAGTATCACCGATTTAGTACTACTTGGCCGTGAGGTTCGTGTTGCAGAGCTATTTAACACCGCATCGAACTTTGGTAAGTCTGAAAGTTTATCGGCTCAAGGCTTTAAATTCTTAGATGATCCAGCACTCGATATCTTGCCGTTCTTCCTTGAAATGCTTGATGAGCCATTGATGCGACCTAATGCAATGAATATGTCGCAAGCTGTTGCTACTAAAATTCGTACGCATCCAAATATCGTTAAAGCATTCAACGGTTCAAGTGGTGATAAAGGTTTAGTGCCTTGGAGCTGGATTTTAGAGCAGCTTGAACTTGAGCATATTAATGTTGGTCAAGCTCGTTTAAACACAGCTAAGAAAGGCAAGGACATTAACTTAAAACGTGCCTTTGCTGACAACTTATCGTTTACCTATCACGACCCGCTGGCGTCGTTCCAAAATCAACGAATGACATTTGCTTTGACTGCACGTTATGGCTCGCGAATTTCTTCTAACCGCGATGTGGCTGCAGGCTTAAATGGTGGTGTAGAAGTCATGGTTGGTGAAGCAGTTAAAGAAGTGGTGATTGCCAAAGACTGCGGCATCTTACTAACGAATGTACTTAATCCGAATTAATTAACGCATTGTTCCCTGTAAAAGGCTCTTAGTCTCCAAGTTTCCTGAGAGCCTTTTTTTACTAACTGAGGCATGTATGTTTACGACAACTCAAACAGTTATAGACAAAATTGGCATTAATGTGCTGTTGCAATTTGTGTCTGCAAAATTTGCAGAGCCAGGTGCATACCCTACCCGTGACGATGTAGAAACGGCTTTACTGGGTGAACCTGAAACAGAGTTGCAACAGCAGATTGCTGCATGGTACAGCGAAGCACAAAAAGACGTTAACGCCACTATTACGGGCTTTGTAGCGCGTTTTAAGTTAACACAAGACGATATCAACACGTCGGTTTTGCCAGGCATTGCGATTGACTTAATGCACTGTGAATTGGCAACCAATATCGCCGACGAACACCTTAAAGAACTAAATAAAAAGGCCATGGCCCTATTAGATAAGGTTAGTAAAGGTGTGATCCAAATTAAGGAAGATGCGCCTGCAGGCTCAAGAACTGGGATGCGAACAAAAGCTGCAGGCTCTCAATTTGACTGGGACAGGTACTAACGATGGCTGGGGTATTTATCGATTTATCGGGTAATGCACTGCCCCGCCTGAGCCAAATTGCAACAACCAGTGAAAGAGCTACCGATGTATTGGACGATATCGGCGCATTTTTAGACATGGACGTCACCACCCGCTTTTTACGTGAAATGACACCTGAAGGGCGTAAGTGGGAACAATCTCAGGCAGCAAAAGACCGTGGCGGTTTAACACTAACCGATACACGCAGCTTAGCTGGCTCTGTTACACACAACGTAAGCTACAACACGTTAGTACATGGCCTGGGTGAAAAGTATGCCGCCATACATCACTTTGGTGGTGAAACAGGACGCAATAAAAGCGTGAAGCTGCCTGCTCGGCCAATACTTGGCATAGCAGCAATACAAGAAGCAGAAATTAACGACATCGTTGAAGACTGGTTAATTTAAAGTGAGTTTAAAGAGGGTTTAAATGTCATTTAACTTTGATTTAAACAAGGTCGAAACCGTCCTTAAACAATCTGCAATTAGAGCAACGCTTGGGTTTTCAAGTGACTTTAACGAAGTGAGAAAACGTGCGGTACATAGTTCGCACCTATTTGTTTTGCCCCTTGCTGAAGATAACCAGAACACAAACCAAGTACCAGGGCTTGATGAATACCAGGTGCATGAAACATTTGCAGTGATGATTGTTATTCCTTGCCTAACGGGCAACGCAACCAGTAATGCCGAAATTAAAGAGTTAAGAGGCCAAGTGAAAGAAGCCTTAGCCGGTTGCCAGTTTGAAGGATGGGACCCGATTAAGCTAGATAAAGGCCGCACTGTTGAGCTTAACAAAGAAACAAACAACTTAATTTATCAGTGCCAGTTCAGTGTAACTGGTATTCATACCGTAACTGTGAAGGTGATGCCATGAGCAAACAAACCGAATCGCAATCGACAAAACCAGCACCAGAAAGAGGCGTTGTTATTACAGAGCCTAAAGTGTCTCGTGCTATGGCCATTGCGACCAATGTAAACAAGGTACTTTCGAGTAACAAGGCATCTCGTACAGAGCTTGCTGGCGCATTTAACTTGAAAGATGGCGAGTTAATTAAAGTGGAGAGTAAATCATGAGCTGGCGCTTTAAAGATAAATTAATTTTAGCGGATGCCTTGGGCACCACATTAACGGGTATGCATGCAATTTACGCAAGTGAAGTTGAGCTTGCCATCGAGAACGAAAGTGAAAAAGACGAGCTAGAAACAAGCTACAGCGGTGCAAGTCTTGAAACGTTTTACGGTGAGCACATTAGCCTTAACTTTAAAACGCCTCTTGCTATGAGCGGCACGGCAGGTAATGAGCCTGCCTTTGCGCCCCTATTACTTGCCTGTGGCATGGTGCAAGTTGCTGATGCGAGTAGCGTGACATTCACCAAAGGTGCTGCTGTTGCTGTTAAGTGCTTAGTTCGCTTTGGTAAGAACACGCATGAAATAAGCGAAATGAAAGGCAATGTGAGCTTACAGCTTGAAAAAGGTAAGCCAATGCTGAACTGGCAATTTAAAGGCTTATTTAGTGCCCCTATTGCAAGTGCTGCTGCACCTGCAGTGGATTGGGACCGCTGGGTTCGTCCTGAAGTACTTGGTGTAAGCAATAGCTCTGACTTTAAGTTAAATGATGTGAAGCGAACTCTACATAAGCTGACCGTTGATTTGGGTAATAACGTGGTATTTGACCGTGCCATTAATCACGAAGAAATTATGATCACTGGTCATGAAAGCAGTGCCAACTTTACGCTTACAGCTGAAGAACTGGCAAACTTCAACCCCTTCGATGATGTTGGCAAAGTGCAGATGTTCGAATTTACGCACGGTACCGCTGTGGGTAAAAAAGTCACCATTATTGGCCGTTATCAAATGCCCCACCCTAAATACACAAGCCTTGACTCTGAATTAACAGGCTATGAGTTTGATGGAAAGCTGGTACCCAGTGGTGCGGGTTACGATGAATTAACCATCGTGTTTGAGTAATTCCATGCGTTTTCAAGCCGTCAACGTCACAAATATCGTCACAGGAAGTGTTGAATTTTACACGGTCATTGTAAAGCCAAAGGGAAAAGCGCCAAGTTACTGCAAAGATAGCAGTGGCATTCTTAAATTTAGTAGTCATAAAGCCGCAAAGGATGAGGCTAAACGACTGACTAATGCATATAAGTGAACTTAAAAATGAAATTAAAACTTTTAGAAGAATTGAAAAACGCATCAGCTGAAGCGCCGCTAAATTTTACCTTTGCGGGAGTGCAGTTCAAATTCACAGCGAAAATTAAAATTGTTGATGATAAAACGCTTGATGAACTTACGAATAAGCAAAACTCGAATGATAAGGATATTGTTCGTGAATTGCTTGTTGGTTGGGATGATTATGTAGACGAAGGCAAACAAGTGCCCTTTGCAACCGACACGCTTGAAGAAATGCTTGCGTTTCCTGGTTTAACTGCACGGTTAAGTGTTGAGTGTATTAACGCGCAATACCGTGTACAGGAAAAAAACTAAACGATGTTGCTAGGTGGTTTGTGGGCGACCTAGCAGCACAAAGCCAAACATTAGATGACGACGAAGCCCATTTTGGCGCACCTGTTAAAGCTGCGCCTAAAAACGACAAAGACGACACATTATTTGTATTGCCAGCTAATCACGTTGCAGTAATCGCTATAACTACCGCATCGAGTCAATGGCAGTTAGATAATAACGGGGTTGAGTTTGCCCTTGATTATGCCAGGGCTGATATTGCATGGCGATATGCAAACATAACACTGACCCCACCCGACTTTGACAAAGTACAAACCCTTGAGCGCACCATAATTGGATTGATAAGGCGACCTGATGAGCAACAACTTGAATTTGGCGTTACGCTTAAGTTATGACGGCAAAGCTGTTACTGCAGGTGCTCGCCAGAACGTCAACGAACTAAACAGAATTAACCAGGCTGTACAACGCCAAAGTGCAGCCAACCAACAATTAGGTGTAAGCCAAGCGGCTGTGATGCGCCAACAAGGTGCGATGACGCGCCAGCTCGGTTTAATGAATACGGCTTACGGCCAATTAGGTGCAACGCTTACTACCCTGGTGAGCATTGGTACCGCGACGATGTTTGTACGTGATACCGGTGCTGCACAACTTCTCGATACTCGATTGAAGGGCTTAACAAGCTCAGTGCGTGAATATGAAAAGGTGCAAGCCTATTTATTTGAAACGTCTGACCGACTTAATACCAGTTACACCACCCTCGCCGATTCATACAGTAAAATATTAACCCTACAAGATGCGGGGGTTGTTACCCAAGAGCAAGGCATTGCAATACTTGAAGGTATGGCCAATGCAGCCGCTAAAACAGGTGCCAGTAATGTACAGCTAGGCCAAAGCTTGTTTGGTATGACACAAGGTATGACTGCGGGTGTGTTACGTGCTGAAGAGCTAAACCAAGTCACTGAGCCAATGCCTGGCTTATTACAAAAACTCGATAAAGCAGCAGGTAAAGCCGCTGGCGGTTTTAGACAAATGGTGAACGATGGCCAAGTAACTAGCCAAATGTTCAAAAACTATTTGATCAAAGCGCTAGAAGATTATTCGGGTGCAGCTGAAGCGACTGAAGGCAAGATAAACGCAAGCTTTGCTGAAATGGGCAATGAATATCAGCGTTTAATACGTAAATATGAAGAGCCAGTAAACTTTGCTGTTACCAGTGTTGTAAGCAGTATTACCGATACAATGGCGTATTTGCGCGAGAACGAAGAGGTTGTAGACGACTTAGTATTTGCGACAGGTGCATTAGCAACAGTTCTATCTGGGCGTTTAGTGTCAAGCTTGGCTGCAAGTGCGCAAGGGTACATTGCAAACGTAGCAGCAAAGAACCAAGCAATAATTGCTGATGCTGCCCTGGCTAAACAAGCCAAGATAAATGCTATTGCTGAGCGGGAACGTGCGTTATATGAAAATGCAGCGGCAAAACGCCAACTAGCAGCTGCATCAACTGCAGGGACACGTGCAGCGGCCATTACACGTTTAGCAGCAACGAACAATAGAGCTGCCGCCTCTGAAGCAAACCTTACTGCAGCGACTAATGCCTATACTGTAGCGGCGACTAGAGCAACGATTGCATCACGAGGGTTAAATGTTGCCATGGGTTTTTTAGGCGGCCCTGTCGGTGTGATCATGACTGCTGGCCTCGCCCTTGCCTACTTTGCAAGTCAAAGCGACACATCAAGCGTAGCCGCTAAAAAGCTTGAAACAAACCTTTATGATTTATCTACTGCTTTTGACACACTTGCCAATAAAAAAGCCACTACACAGCTGCGTAATAATCAAAATGAAATCAGTAAATACAGTAAAAATATTGAAGATGCCTATAGCAAAATTGCTGATTTAAAAGCGCAACAAGACCAAGCACCAACTGGGCGTGCAGCATCTGCCTATAGCCGTCAAATTAGAAGTTTAGAGTCGTACATTGATAAGCAAACAGAGTTACGCGCTAAGTTAATGGATACGGCCACAGAGGTTGCTAACTTTGAAAAGAACTTAAGCGAGATTAAGTGGAACACACCTAAGTCTGACCAATCTGAATCTGCATCTGAATTACCAGAGAATATTAAACGGTTACAAGAGCGCTTAGCGGGTGAGGAAGCAAGGCTGAAGATCAGTTACGACAAACAGCGCCAAATGGTGATCACTGCCCGTGAAAACGATGTTGCTAATAAAGCAAAATACGATGCCATTCTTAAACAGTTAGACACAAAGTATTCTGACGATGTACAAGCGTTAGTCGAAAAGCGTGAAGCTGAAAAAATTCGTATTCAAAACCAAGCGGAAGAAAAACGTAAAAATGACTTACGCAGAGATCTAGATAATCGTATAGCGATTATTAAAGGGTTTGCTGATAGAGAGCAACTTGCTGCTTATAATAATGAGCTGCGTGTAGAGCAAGCAAGGCAACAAGCACGAGTTGATGCAAAACGCCGTGCAACTTTAGGTTTGGCTGCTAACGATGACCGTGGCGAGTTGCAATACAATGCAGATAATCAAATTCGTGATCTTGAACGTCAAACTGAATTAAATGCGGCTGCCGGCTATTATTCTCAGCGTGAAGCTGATGAGGCTGCACACCAAGAGCGTTTATTTCAAATTAAGAACCGCTATGCCGGTGCCCTACAAAGTAACATTGTTGCCTTCGCTAATTTTGAAAAACAAACTGAAGCAGATAAAGCTCAAGCTATTATTGGTTTAGGTGCTGCCACATTCAAAACCATGGCAAGCCAAAGCAAAACCGCGTTTAAGACATATAAAGCGTTCGCTATAGCACAAGCCATTATCAATACATACCAAAGTGCCACGGCTGCATTTAACTCTCTTGCAGGTATTCCTATTGTGGGCCCTGTTTTAGGTGGTGTCGCTGCAGCTGCTGCAGTCGGTCTTGGCTTACAGCAAGTTAGGCAAATTAAAGCACAGCAGCCAGCAGGTATTGCGCACGGTGGTTTAGATTACGTACCTAATGAGTCTACCTATGTATTACAACGTGGTGAGCGTGTACTAAGTCCTAAACAAAACATTGAAATTAGCCAAATGGCGCGCCGCTATAACGCAGGAACTGCTGCAGCTAATGATTCAGTTAGTCGAGGTGTTACGTTAAATATAACAAACCAAATTAACGTACAAGGCTCAGCAAATGAGCAAAGCGCTCAGCTTATTGGCCAAGACATTGCGCGTGAAGTGGTGGGTGTTGTCGTCGCAAACATTCAAAGTAATGGGGCTATTATTCGCTCTATACGCGGAGCTGCTTAGTTGTTAAGTAATTGAGATTAGTGTAAAAAGGGATTTTTAAGCGAGGGAATGTGAATGACTGAACATGAGAAAGTACAAAAAAGAGAAGCTGAGTTAATTAAGTTAATTATTATCATAGCAGTCTTTGCGCTATTAATAGTTAGTACTACTTTTGGCATTTTTTTTGATTTTACCCCCTCTAAAGAACTAAAAACATGGGTTGATACGGCAACTATTTTCACAGGTGTTGCTACTCCTATTTTGTCCACTGTATCAGTTTTCCTATTGTATTTTGTGTGGAAAGACAACCGTCGTGAGCTTGCTGCAACAAAGCAGGCACTGATAGAACAATCTGATACACAGAATTTTAGTGTCATTAAGGATGCTGTTTTTGAAATTGTTGAACAAATTAAGTTGTTATCTGAAAGGAAAGTGGTGCTTGTTAATTACGGAAGAGAAGCACTTCTTTATGAAGTAGGTGATGAATCATTGGATACTTTGAGACCTGAAGATGGAGATATAAAATCAACTAAATATGTTATTGAAGATTTATTACATGATTATTTTATTTGGTCTAAGTTAGAACAAGTATCAAACACTCCACGCACTGACTCCCTAAAAAATTTACTTTTAAGCGATCAGTTTTACGATTATATAGCGAAAATGAATACATTAGCCTTGTTTATGCAAGCGTTAAAAAGTGATAAGTATCGTCAAATCTTAGAAATTACTTTGTTCAATAAATTAACCATATTCACTTGGCTATTTTTTGTAGAAATTGCATATCATTTATTTAAATACGCTGAAAAGGAAAATAAAGAAACTACTGAACTTGTATTTGTTGAGATAGCTGGTTTAACATGCAGACAGCTTAAAGAGGTTTATTGGCGCGATTCTCTTTCTCAAGAAATAACCTTGGAACTTCAAAAAAGAAATCTAATATAACCATGTAAACCCCTTTCCAGCCGAAAGCTACTCCCCTAAATTTTATACTCGTTACCAGTGTTTTACTTAAAGCCTGGTAACGATGACAGTACCACTCCCCTTACCCAAACACCCTAAGCGCTCTAACTTTAAGTTAGTGCCTAATAGCCAAGTTCATTTAAACAAAGCCAATAACGCCACTGAGGTGTATGACCTAGAAGGTGCTTATTGGGAATTTGAAATTGAATTAGCCAATGTACCTGAGCGTGAAGCGTTGGCGCTTGATGCGTTTATTGCAAGCCTGCGTGGGCAAGTGGGCACGTTTACCCTATTTGATTACCGTCGAGAGCAACTTGATAAAGATTTTACTGGGTATGTGCGTGGTGAAAACCAAGACGGTAATACGCTGGTTATTGATGGTTTACCGCTAAACCAAACCTTGCTAGTTGCTGGCGAACGTATGCAAGTGGGAGTCGGCCAAAATACAGAGCTTAAAATTTTAACCGGCGATTTGGTCAGTGATTCACTTGGCCGTGCCACTGCCGTTTTTGAATCGCCCCTGCGTAAAATCCCTGCTGATAACACTTTAATCACCTTTAAACAGCCGCGTGGTTTGTTTCGCCTTGCGGATAACAACCAGGGCATCGATAGCGCTGAATACAAAAAAGGCATCATCACTAGTTGGAAGATTAAAGGACGGGAGGCGTTTTAATGGAGTCGTTAAACGCTGGGTTACTCGCTGATTTAGCCAATAGTGGCCGTGCCCGTTACTTTGTTCGCCTGGCATTTAAAAGCGGTGATGTATTACTGCACACCGGTGTGGGTGAACGTCGCTTTAAAAACTTAACCTGGCATGGCTTAGGCATGCTTGGCACCGTGAGTGAAATACCAGCGAACGATAAAAACGACAGCGCCCGTATTCGCTTAACCCTACACACGCAAGATACAGCCGTGCTTGCTGAAGTGGCTGAAAATGACCCTATCGGCCACAACTGCGAAATCTACCTTGTTACCGTGGATGAACATTACCGCGTAAGCCAAAGCCAACTGCTTGAAAGTGGTTACATTGTGGCGTGCGATGTAGAGCGCGGTGCTGTATCACAAGTGCAATTAAGTGTGGCGGGTGAAAGTGAACGCTGGAAAGAATCACGCCTACATCAGCGCTGGAATGACGCCACACAACGCGCCCTTTACCCTGATGATGCTTTTTTCAGTGAGCAAGCCACTGCCAATAAACAAAACCTACCTGACACACAACCTGGTAACTACATAGGGAATAAACGCCGTGAACGCCACCGTTAAACTAGCCGCCTTTATAAACCAACGTAATTGCATGCCGTTTCAGTGGGGCAAAAATGATTGCTGCCTACTCGTGGCTGATTGGGTTCGCTTTGCGACAGGCCAAGACGTTGCTGCAGATTTTAGAGGTAAATACCGCTCTGAGAATGGAGCATTTAAACAACTCTTTAAACGTGGTTTAAACGATGTTCAAAGCGTCTTTAAAGACCGTTTAAACCGTGAAATTCCTATTGCGTATGCGCGCCGTGGTGATTGCGCCCTTGTTGAATTTAACGGTGAACTTGTTGGCGGAATTGTGACAGTCAATGCCGTTGTATGTGTTGGCGAAAACGGGCTTGTGACTAAACCTATGAGCTGTGTAAAAGCAGTTTACCCATTGGAGCCGCGCAATGTCTAAAGTTGTCGATACTGTTGTAGACACAGGGGGCGATTTATTCGGCATTGGTCGTAGTATCTATGATAAGACGGTGGGCGCTCTGTGGGACTCACTCACCCCTGATGTACCTGAAGAGGACCTTGCAACACTTGCTAAGGGCTTACAAAAAGGCATAGACCAACCGCGCCGCATTACCTTTGGCCGTGACCGTGTTGGTGGGGTTATTGCACACCAGGCGGAAATTGAACGCGATAAAAAGAAGTTTGTTCAAATGGTGGTGCTAATAAATGGCGCCCCAATTGATGCCCTCGAAGAAATCTACATTGCTGATAAGCCGCTTACTGAATACCCAAGCGAAAGCTGGGACTATGAATTAAGTGATGGCCGCCATACAACGGCGAACAGTAAAGCCGTTGCTAAAATGGCAGGTTGGACTGCTGAACACATCGGGTATGGCCAAGCACACATTTTTGTTGAGTTTGAAAATAACCGTGAAGTCTTTCCGGATGGCATTAGCGATACTGAGTTTTTAATTCGCGGTGCCCGGGTGTGGGACCCGCGCGATACAAATCAAGACCCTGATGATGAAACCACCTGGCTTTGGTCACAAAATGCGGTGTTATGTGCCCTGCACTATGTACGCTTTTATGGGGCGCATGAAGTCCCTTTTGAGCGCTTACCCCTTGAATGGTGGATTGCAGCCATTAACGTGTGTGATGAAGAGGCCGAGTTTACTGATAAAGACGGTAATGTCACCACTGAGCCGCGTTATACAACAAACGGCAGTTTTACCTTTACCACGAAACCCCTTGATGTATTAAACCAACTTGAATCATGTTTTGCGGGTAAGATATTTCGCCAAATGGGCCAATGGTATGTGCGTGTTGGTGCCTGGTATGGCAACCCGACATACACCATAAATGCAGATGATGTTCATGGCAATATTAAGATTAAATGGCACGCGGATTTAAGAGACCGTGCAAACGTTGTGCGCGCGACGTTTACCGACCCCGAACAGAACTATGAACGCACTGATGCGCCACCGGTGATATCAAGCGCATACCAAGAGCGTGATAACCAGGTATTAGAAAAGTCGATTACCCTACCTTTTGTTAGAAGCAGTACGACAGCACAGCGCTTAGCCACTATACACCTTGAACAAACACGCTTAGGTGAAATTGAACTACCCCTTAAGCACAAAGGCTTGGCTGCAGCTGTTGGCCGAACTGTCTACTTAAACTTACCTGGTGAATCGATTACCAATAAAATCTACCGTGTCACAGAGCGCCGTTTTCGTTTAGATGGCGGCGTAACGTTAATGTGCATTGAAGATGGCCCAGGCTTATGGGGTGATAACTTAATACCAGGCGCACAAGATTTAACCCCAAACAGTGATTATTTGGTGGGCCGTCCACAGCCTATTTTTGATGTACGGGTAACGATTGATGGTGATGGTAATGGGATTGTAAAATGGGCTCACCCTTCCCCGTTATCAGTCTTTGAATATGATGTTGAGTTTTATACGACGATTGAGCCAGAGGTTGAAGATGAAGATCCAATTGATGTGCTTATGTATCAAAACACAGTTACATATACACAATCTATCATTCCTACGTTGGATATCGGCGAGTATACCGCACGGATAAGTGCAAAAAATATCTTTGGGCAACGCTCATTAAAAGCTATTGTAAAATTTAACTTTGATAAGCCGCTTGTACCAACTATCTCGTTTGATGCTACATATAATTCAATGGTATTAACAGCCAGTGTTGATGGCTCTAGCACAGGCACTTCATTTCAATGGCAGTTCTTTGGTACTGAAGAGCCGGTTATTGAAGAACCAACAGAAGAGAACACTGATGGATCAATTCAGGTTGATGAGCCGCCAATTTTAAATGGCTATAGCTATACGTTTACCGGCTTAGTGCCAGAAACTGAATACTTCTTTAAGGTTAGAACGATTAATGTTGTCGGTGTCAGTGAATGGATTGTGTTTTCTGCAAGCACGACAGCTGCAGATATTACCGAGTTCATAACCAATCTTGAGCTCACACAGCTTAGTGAAAGTGCCCAAAACCTGATCAACGACATTAACGAACAAGTTGATCGCCTTCGCGAGGGCTCTGAGAATAACATTGACGACAAAATTAATGATATTGAAGACAATCTTAGTGATGCAATAAAGGACTTAGACGATAAAGTTAACACTGATATTGACGATATCAATTCGAATATCGGAGAGTTAAATGACAACCAAAACACAATTAAAGATGCTGTTTTTTCGCTTGATCGTTCTGTGGCTTTACTCGATGCCGAAGCGCTTAATCGCATTGATATTGAGCGCGTTGTATTTGACTTAACCGCCGAATATGTGCGTTTTCGTGAAGCGTATGAAAACCGCACGGCAGAGCAAGACCGCTTAGTTGATGCTGCAGTTACTGTTGATCCTGAATCGGGCCGCATTGTTAATCGCGCCGAAGAAATCACAGCAGATATGCTGCAAGAAGCTTATCAAGAAATTGACGCAGTAAAAGGCCAGGTCACAACACAAGTTAAGAAACTTGAGGTATCAGAAAAGCGTATTCAGCAAGCCGAATCTGAACTATCTATACAAGCCGATAAAATAAATCAGCGTGTTACTTATACTGAGGTTCAATCTGAAATATCTAGCGCTATTCAGGCCCTTGTTCCTGCTTATTCGTGGCAATTTAACAGCTCAGATGAAGGCTTTACAGGCGTTACCAGCCATAACACAGCGGGCTATATAGTCGCTAATGAGGCCGTAACAAGTCCAGATATTAGCTATATAGCCGAAGAAAACACCATGTTTCGCTTGCGTGTTCGCTTGCATGCGGGTGCAACGTGGCTTGGCCAAGTTGTTATTAATGGCGCTGTTACCCTGTCTGTGCCAGCCCCTGCAACGAGCGGTTGGGAAACATTACAAGTCAATGCGGAGGGTTTAACCGGCTATACGGGCGAAATTACCTCACTTGTATTTAACCTAGGCCCGTGTGATATAGACGCCATTGAAATAGGTAAACGTGGCGCGAGCGATTTAGCACTTCAAGATATCACTACACGCACTACAAACCTTGAGCAAGAAATCGATGGTCGTACAGGCCGCATGGCCCAGTATGCCACTACAATTTGGGTTAATGCCCTTGGCTATCAAAAGCAAAGCGATGTGCAGCAGATTATCGATTCGTTCAATACGACATATAAAGTCTCTGCAACGCTTCAAGAGTTTGACGAAAACGATGTACTAACAAAAGCTAACAACGCGCAAGAGTTTATTAATGGCGCTGAGGCTTATATTGAGCAGCAAATTACAGCCTTTATTGACCAAGAAGATGGCGTAAACGCTAAATTTAGTATGGTTAACCAGCGCTTAGACGCACAGCAAGGCACCATTACTAAACAAATTGCCCAGCTGCAGAACTTAGAAGTCGACTTAAATAACGCCTCGATAAACGATGTACTGCAAGCGTGGAACGAATTTCAAAAAAATGAGGAACTGCAAGAGCTAGATATCAAACTCGCCCTTGCTGATGAAAAGCTCCAAGCCCGTACCGAAGAACTAAAAAGTGTTACTGAGCAAAGCTTAGCGCTTGTATCGCTATTTGAGCAAAGTAAGTCAGCCTTAACGAGTGTATCAACGGCATTTTCTAATTCGCATCAAGCGCAAGTAAAGCAAAATCGTGAATTTGAGGTTCAGCATAAAGACGCTAACGCCAAGTTTATCAATGTAGAGCAAGCGATAGCCGACGAAACGGAGGCCCGTGTTCAAACAGAACAGGCCTTTCAGGCAGAGTTTGATAGCAATACAGCTAAGTTCGCACAAGTTAATCAGGCTATTGCGAGTGAGACTGAGGCTCGAGTTCAAACCGAGTTAGCCTTTCAGGCTGAGTTTGATAACAATGCGGCTAAGTTCGTGCAAGTTAACCAAGCTCTTGCGAATGAAACTGAAGCCCGTGTTCAAACTGAGCAAGCATTTCAGGCTGAATTTGACAACAATGCGGCTAAGTTCGTGCAAGTTAACCAAGCGCTTGCTGATGAAGTACAAACCCGCGTCCAAAACGAATTGGCTTTTCAAGCTGAGTTCGAAAACAACGCGGCAAAGTTTGTTCAAATCAATCAGTCACTCGCAAACGAAACCCAAGCTCGGAACACGTTAGAGCAAGTGTTAAGAGCCAAGATAGAAAACGACGACACCGATGTATTAGCAGACGCGCATGAATTTACACGAACAGCGGTTGGCTATTGCTTAGATGCAAACGGCAACCCGACAAGTGAGAGTGATGCCACGGTTTGCGTTGCCAGTGGAGGTACGTGGATTGCGGGGCCGCTTGCTGAATATATCGCCAACATGCAAATCAGTGACGGTGTCAACACAGCAAGCATTAAGCAGCTTCGCCAGTTGTTCACCACGGTAGACGGCAAGCTTGTTGCCCGTGGTGGCTGGACGCTCGATAACAATGGTCGCGTGGTGGGTATTGCGGGCTATAACGATGGCGAAGTGGGCAACCTTGATTTAGTGGGTGACGTTATCCGCCAAGGCGTCATGATTGGTAATACATTCGTTCCTACGGTGTACATTGATAACACAGACCCAGCCAACCCCGTACAAACAATTCGCGGCCGAGTCATTTTAAACGATGGGTATGTAGTCGATGGCGAAGCTAAGATCAGAGCGCTAGATGGCGCACCTGGCGCGGATGGTCGAGATGGCCAAGACGGGGCAGACGGCTTTGGTGCGTTTAATATATCTCTAGACTCAGGTACTTACACCCGCGTTGGTAATCGCATAACGCGAACAAACACAGGTACGGGTTGGTTCTGGGGGGTTAGCACGGTTGAGAGTTATAAAAACTGTGTTATGTCTGCGCGAGTGCCACCCAACGAAAACATTATGCTGGGCTTGAGTGCAACCCCCTCTAACGGGGATTACACCAGCATGGATTATGCGCTATACGTCGATTTAGGCGTATTAAAAGGCTATGTAGGTGGCAACCTAGTTGCGGGTAACTTGGGCTCAGCAAATATTAATGATGTTCTTTCTGTCGAGCTAACAAACGGCATGGTGTCGTTTCTAAAAAACGGCATAACATTATATACCTCGCCGCTTACTACATCAGCCTCATTACGCGGTGATGTCGGTATTTTTAGACAATATCAATATCTGTTAGATTTTTCATTCACGCCGAAAGGCTCAAGGGGCTTAAACGGTGCGCGTGGTGCAGGTACATACTATGTTGCAACTTCAACAGGGGCTTGGTCTGACTCAATAGCCAATGCGGCCGTTCCCAATGGCTCGCCCGTTGCTGGTGACATTGTCGAAATTTTCAAATCGACAGACCCAACCGTGAGCACAACTAAAAAGCACAACGGTAGCTATTGGGGTGCATACACATTAATTGTAAATGGTAACGCTCTTTTTACGGGCTCAGTTGATGGCTCAGCAATTAAGGCTGGTACCCGCATTGAATCCCCCCGTATTGATTTGATTGGTGGCGGCTTTATGAAAATTGAGCTCGCCAGTGGCTTTGGGCCAGATAACCTTTGGTACTGGTATGGCCCAAAAATCATGAGTGGTGGTTTACCAAACCTATCAGCGCTAACAAAAGCAAATGCTATTGAGTGGAAAGACACTGGCGGCAATGCCTATTTTGGCGGCGCAATTACATCGGGTGTACTTAGTACGGCGCTTACTACAACCGATTTATCTTACAACGCCAACGTCACAATAGGCCCATTTGGCTCTAATGGTGGCGTAATTAATATTGTGTGTTCGCTTATCGCGTCATCACGGGGAACCGGTAAAGCTGACACCGCGCCACCTAAACCTTCAGTACCAAGTTACACCATTACGCTTTACGAACTGGTTTCTGGTAGCTGGGTTACTCGAAAATCACAAAGTTTGTCGGGTGAATCAAGCATGCACAGTACCTATGAAGGCGAAGACGGTAAGTTTCATTGGGTGGGTACTCAAAGCTGCTCAGGCTCTTTTACGTACACAGACAATAAGCGCACTGCGACAGACAGAACCTATAAGCTCGCTATAACTAGCCGCAGCAACCTAGCTACAACGGGCAGTTACTCTGCATCACAAAAATTAACCCTAGTTTCTCAAGAGGACTGACACATGGCCGCATTTACAGCCGATAGTATCAATATTTTAAATGGCCAAGACGTGGCCGAAATAACTAGCGCGGAGCCTATCAACACCATTCAAAAAGGTGACTTTTTAGTTATAAACGGCTTTCCGCCGGTTGAAATTTTACAAGCTTACAAAAATGGTCAAGGTGAGCGCTTTATCGAATTACTTAAGCCTTGGCCACACACCTCGCAAGCAAACCAACCAGCGATTGTCATACCAACAACCGTTGACTATCGCGAAGCCGTTGAAGCGCTACGAGCAGCCAACACGCTTGTAAGCGACAATAAAAAAGCCATGGGCGAGTGGCAAACAAATATGGGTACCGTCACGTTTAAAGACAAAGATGGTAACGATGTCGTTGTTAAAACACTCAGACAAATTGAGGCCGATAACCAAGCCCAAATGAACGCATACCACCCCTACCCTTGGGCGCTCAGAAAAGGTGAATGTAAAGCCCGCCGCGCAGCTAATGATAGAACATTTGCTGCGAGTGGTTATGTATATAAAGGTAAGGTTTACACAGCATCGGAATACGAAAAAATAGCAGAAGGCCTATTTACCGATGAAACAGCGCCGAATATTTTGCGCGAAGGACGAAAAGGGGGTGCTGGAGATAGCAAAACAGACTACCCCGTTTTACATATTGCGGGCGTGTTGACCAGGTTGGAATATTTAAGTGTGGCTGATAACTCAAGCTGTGTAATTATTAAATTACCAGAAGCTGAAGATGGAACAAGAACTTACGACTCAGCAACAGGCGAACCCGTTACACATGCAACACCTGCTTTAGCTTTTGCGTCTGAAACTACAACAAACAAAGTGGTAACAAACCGTGCCGATATGCGGGGTTATGAGTTATTTTTACGTGAAATTACGCCAGAAGACCCCAGTGTTTATCGTTTTGGACTTATTCAAAGTTTAGCACCCGACATAAACGGTGTGCCAACTTCACCAAACACGACAAGACCGGACTCTTACTTTGCGTGGTTTGACGGAGACACCACAAGTCGCGGTAATGACGTTGACTGGTATGCAGCAACGGATGACGAACGAAAAGTAATTGGTAGTGACTACGACAACAACATAATTTTTGATGACGAAACGGGCAAGTGGCATCAATGGTGTGTTCGTGGTTGTAGTTTTGCAGGGGCTGGTAATGGTGATTGGCTGAATGTCGAGAGTCAAGGCACTGTAGGTTGTAGATTTGACCTAAACAGTTCTACTCTTGTAAAAATTCAGGGGCCTTCAGATAATGATGACAATATTGCTTATGCTGACCATACAAGCCGCCTCGAAAACCCATACCCTAATATAGGATTATTTACCGCAAGAAATGATAGCAACGGAGCTGTTAACGGCGAGAGCTATTTGTTGGTGTGCGGCACTGTTAATCGACTAAACAAAGGAGCCTATCACCCAAGTTTCAACCCCCTAGGGGCGGCTAAGACTGCAATCGCTGGTGAGGGTCACCTACTTTGGTATCATTCTTCCAATGATAAGTTAATAGACAGAGCTAGTTGTTTTAAAAAGTGGGATAATGTATGGGGTTATTCTGGAGGTAGTATTTCAGTAGGAATCCCTACTGATAATACGCAACAAGGAGTTGGACGTACTGACTTACGCTTCTATGATGCAATCTATGCTAGCGGCCAAGGTGGTGTGTGTCGTGATATGCGTTATTCTGCTTGGGGATTAACTGACGAAGATTTTTCAGAGCAAGATTTGAAGATAAAAGAAGGTGAATATCGAGGTAGAGAAGTTTTAAGTATTACTAAATTTTATGCAGGTAATGTTGGGGGGAATACTGCTGGCGGAGGGTGGCAATTACGCAACTATGATGGTACGGGGGTTAATGCCTCAGGTGTTCAGATAGCTTTAAATAGTAATAATCCTTCTTTCGCTGAATCTCTAAAACACGGAAAGATGTTTGTCGTTACTGATGGAGTTAATAGCTTAGTGCTTAAAGTAACAGGGGTTTTAATTGCCAATGTGTACTCACTTTCAGTGCTCAATGAAGTTGGTTCTTTTCCAATAATTTCAAATGCTTCAGGTTTAGACAGCTCAAGTCTATCTATCTTGATAGATGTTAAGCATAACAAATCCGTTGCTGGAGAGTTTACCCACACGGAAGTTATAGGCGACCCAGCAGACATTTTGCTGTGTGATGACTTAAAAGATGGCTGGGTTGGAAGTTGGAATCAAGAGATACCAAACAATCAATCTACCAAGGTTTTGTGGAATAGGCCTTTAAAAGAAATACCCCCAGTCGGTTCAGTAAGCATTACAGAGAATAATGGAGCATTTTGGACTTCTGGTACAGTCTCATCATGGTTTGGAGATACAGATACGAATTCCTCATCCAGTTTAGTACTTAACAAGGGGAGGATAATAGTTGCTTGTTACAAGACCAAAGCCAAGATGACAACGCTTAAAGCTAACGGTGTAGTTCACGGGGCATACAAAGGGGTTGGTAGTGTGTTTTATACCTCATACTTTGATGAAGAGTTTGGGGCACTACTGGGATATAGCTTAACTGGTAAAGTACTCACACAAGGAGGCGGAGCGCTCGCGATAGGAACGGCTGAGATGCAAAGTAAGCAACTAAATAAAGTAGGCAGGATAGCCGGTAGTTCAACAGGGTCTATATACTCTAACAATACACACACACCTTTATCTCTAGCCCCGCCCGCGAACAGTAACAGTCCGGCATTTAAGGCCTTAAACTATAACGCTGTAGAAAACCAGCAAGGCTTTATTAATTATGCTTACGCTCAACTTTCATACGATGCAACGGCCGGTGATTGGGGTGATGACGGCAAGATACACCCTGTTGACAGTCAGACAACTATGCCAGACGAAAACGGACACACTGTTTTAGTTGGCACTGCTCGTTGTATTGAACCAATTGGATGGATTAAAAATGAAAAATAACCTTACCCCTATTTTAGAATTTATCGACATCGACGACGAGCAAAACCCTATCCTTGACGAGCAAGGTTTACCAACCTTGCTACAAGGGCCGGTTGGCGTTAAAGACATACCCGAGCTAATCGCCAAGGGTAAAATTGATAACTTAACCCTATTTGCCGAACTGCAATCAAAGCAGGAGCAGTACCTGTGGGCCAGAGAGTACGTTGACTATTTAGTCGAGCTAAACAACGTCAATGAATACAACGCGAGTTTACCCGCGCCAGTAGCCAATGAAGATGGCAGCGTTACGGAGGTTGAACCTAAGCCATTACCTAAACCGCCAGAGCGCCCTGCAGTAAGAACGGCGGATGACATACTTGAGCCGTACAAAAAGCAAATCGATAAGCTCAACGGTATTGAATGTAAAGGCGTGTTTGTGTCACTCAATGAGTCTAACCAAAACGGCTTGTCAGCACTCAAAAGTGCGCTTGAATTAGCCACTGAGTTTGGTGCTGCTGAAGCTTTCTTTCCAGTGAACTTCAATGCTGAAACTGCCCAAGGAGTTCAAGTTGTCAAACTTGAAAATGAAACTGAGTTTAAGCAATTTGGTTTTAACTTTATCCTGGCGCGTAAAGCGTATTTTGAATAAATAACAAGGGGCTTTACAGCCCCTTATTTGTTGGAGATTAAAATGTTAACCGTACTTAAAACAATGAGAACCCTAATATGTTACGTTTTATGCGGAATCATGTTGATAACCCCTTTTACCCTCATATCTTTCCTAGCCTTAATTGGAAACACCTGGGCAATTAATAGCATTTATAGCTTAGACATATTGATCTGCAGCATGTGCCATGGAACGCGACTCGAATCAATCTCAGCAAGAAGTTACAGGCTCAGAAATGACAAAAGATACTACTACCAAATGCGTTTCATAGACTTAATAGCAATACCATTTGATGGAAAGGAACATTGCAAGCGAGCATTTAAATGGGAAAGAAAAGTTATTAAACCGGTTTAAATGTTAGACCTTTAAAGCTCATTTAAACACAGTTTAAAGAGGCTTTAAAGATACCATACATCATACTCAAACAAATAAACACAAGCCTATTTAACATAATTAAGCGATTCTAAAATTCTACGTCTTTTTTTCTAAAAACAATCGGCGGCTTACAATAAAAGCAATTTTGTTTTCACTGCCTGTAACCGTTATGGCTTTAAGCTTATTAACTATGATTTATTTCTACAACAAGCTGTTCGTAATAACAAAAGCCACGTAGATGCCCTACAAGCTCAAATTAGATAGCTGTACGATTTGGTTTAAGTAAGCTAGACGCTGAATATCATTGGTAATGACTTAATCAAAATGAGTGTTCAACTGCTCTAAAAAATATTGTTTTAAAGTATGGAGATAAAAAACTACATAGTATTTGCCACATATTTATTTGTGCGGCATCATAGTTATTTAGTAAATTAGTTACGGATGATAATGAAAAAAATTGATTTTGAAATAGACCACCCGCTCGCTATTAAACGTGGGTATAAGTCATTATATAGGTTCATGCCAGTTGTTTCAGACGTTACAAAAGATGCTAGTTATTTAGAATGCTTATTAATAGATGGTTTGTTGTTCTTATCTGCTCCTTCGATGTTCAATGACCCATTTGAGTGTAAACCTCATTTCTCTATGTCTCAAAATAGTGCCCCAGCTCTCAGAAAGCATTTATTAACTCAAGCAAGAAAAAGTGCTCGAAGAAACAATATTAAATTTAATTCAGCCGCAGCATCTAAAACTGCAACTGATTTGCTTGGAGATCATGAGGCTGCGAACAACCTTATAAATCATGCCATTTTAAAAGTATTTCGTGATAATCGAATTTGTTGTTTTTCGCCAAACCGAGAAAATCTATTATTTTGGTCACATTACGCTAAGTCACATCAGGGATTATGCATTGAGTTTGATTGTTCATACGCTCCGGTGAACGGTGCTAGAAAAGTTAAGTAAACAGAGACTTACCCTTCGGTAATTTATCCGTTTCCATCAGAACTTGATTCAGTAGTTCCAATTTTAACGAAGTCTAAAGAATGGAGCTATGAAGAGGAGTTTAGGATTTCATTACGAGAGAACAACCCTCTTTTTGTTTCTGGAACAAATTATCTAAACCTCGATAAAGGAGCAATTAAAAGTGTAACTTTAGGTGCGTGTATATCAGATGAAGATAAAGATACAGTAATGAAAATAGCTAATGAAAGTAAATTTACTCCTAAAGTTTTCCAGTCAAAACTATCCACATCAAAGTTCGGGTTAGTATTCGAAGAAATCAAATGAATAAAGCCCGGTCTGGTAATAGGCTTTCAGGGTAAAACCCTTTAAATGATTGCCATTCCCTACTCCTAAGCAGTTATAGTTTCAGTGTCACTAGAGTCTTTTAGTGGGTTTTAAGTAATTTCCAATCTGTTGGACACCAAGAATTTGTCAGCTGTCGCGCTGAATATTTGAAGTGGATTTTGTCGTATGTCAGGCCAACGGGAACGTCTAAAGAAACTGTGTTACCAGGTTCAACGCCTGTAATACTTGGAAGTTTAGAAATATTGCGCATTGATGGCTCCTAGTTAATTAAGTTTTTAACTGGACGCAGAGCGCGAACTTTGTTGATAGCAGCAATAACAACTAATGCCATACCAACGGTAATTAAACGATTTTTAGTAAACATGTGCGGCTCCAAATGTAGTTGCACGGGATTGGAGCCTGCAAGGTAAAGGAGAATAAAAAAGGCCGTATTAGCTTTACTTATAGCTAATACGGCCTGTTAAACATTTTTAACTTAAAGAAGTAACTAGGTTATTGAACTACTCTTCGGCTTCCCTAGCTTCCCTAGCTTCCCTAGCTTCCTTATTCCAAATTTTAGCTTTAATCATTAAGTTAATTGAGTATTCACTATTTTCATGTAGTGAATGACATAACGCATCAGTTTGAATAACAAAAGACTCTAATTGATATAGTTCTTCTAAGGCATCATTTATAGTTGATATAGCATTTATATATTCAACCTTTTTTTTATAAGTAACTTCAGCATCAGTAAGCCTTTCTGATGCTGAATGAGTTAATCCATCAATATATTTTGTGATACTTTCAAGATCATCATCATCTAAAGCAGCAAAATCTGCTTTAAAAAGTAATTCACTTAATCGAGTGGTGTTATTTTTTAGAGTTACGAAATTGGAGTAATATTTGGAATTTAATACATATAAATCTCTTTTAATTTTGCTTAATTGAACAAACTCTTCATGTTGTCTAGACATACGAGCATTTTTATATGTTTTAACACTGATAAATACAGCTGCGCAACCGATTAGAAAAGTTATGAAAGGTTGAAAAGCACCTAGAATAACCAAAAACCTTTCTAGATAATGAATCATACTAATTCCTTTTAAATTTAATTGTTTCAAGTTTCGCTAATTCAGTACCTTTACGCAACCAATACTGAATTTGTTTGCGATCAATGTTCTCTATTGATTGAAGTTCTTGAACAGTTAAACCCATTTCAGTAGCCATGTATTTGTATGAAACACACCACAAAACATGAATTCAATCTGGTTAAGAATGGTTTTATTGGATTCCTTTGGTCTTTAGGTAATAGCCTACCACCACACTTACTGACTTTACGGTACAACTCGCCCAAATAATACGGTTCCTTACTAACCCAGTAAAAGTCTGCAATTTCATCTGAGAATTTTTAATAAAAAATATAGTCATATTTATTCATGTAACTTAAAGACCAAGGCTAATATTTTTTTCATCTTCCCCAATTAAACGCCCTAGCAACCCCCAGCGCTATTTCATGCAATACCACAAATCCAGCGCCATATAAGGTAGCCCAAACTGGGATGATGATAAAATCGAGGGTTGAGGTAGATGATGAAACAGCGACTTCTTGGTAATTTGTAAGCCATGGGTAAAAGCCAAAGCAGTAAATATGCGGTAAGCGGCTGTAAAATTCATAGTCATTCCTTGTAATACCAATTCGCTTAATTAAGTAGTCTATTTTGAGGCAATAAAACCTCGTTGATAGCAAGGCAAAAATTTCGTTATTTAGTT
>NZ_PNCZ01000172.1:0-316 GCF_005887425.1 Pseudoalteromonas sp. S2721 | reverse complement strand
ATAAGTACGACACGAATCTTTCGTTTATGACCTTCATCGATAAACTTAAATAACGGACTACGTGCACGTTGAAGAGGCTGACCATGCAAATCAAGCGTGGCATCGTGTTTATATTTAGCTAAGCGTAAGTGTTTATATACTTGGCCTTGTACGCCATCTTTTTTTAATGCCATTATGGCATGAGGATCTAACAGCTCGAGGAACTCGCTGCGTAAATAGATTTCATCAATTGCTAAATCACACTCCGCAGCTTAAAGATTTTCTAGTTGAGCTAAAGAATGGCCGTGATTGCTGGAATAAAATAGAACAATTACAT
>NZ_PNCZ01000171.1:0-268 GCF_005887425.1 Pseudoalteromonas sp. S2721 | reverse complement strand
CAACTCTCAACAAATATTCATACGAGCCAGTTACATTGTGTCACTCTTTTACTTCCTCTTTAAACTCAAGAGCGTGTTCGTATGCTCGCTGAGAGACGGTTGAGTGCTCATTTATACCAACCCCTACATTAGCGATAAATCCTAGGCCAACAGCCTGATAATAAATAACCGCCCTATACACCGCAATAACCCCAAGCTTTTCTAGCTCTTGCACTCTAAGAAGACATCCCCTTTGCGATAAACACACTTTATCTGCCAGCTCCGGCTT
>NZ_PNCZ01000170.1:0-256 GCF_005887425.1 Pseudoalteromonas sp. S2721 | reverse complement strand
GCGATAGGTGACCATTCACTAAGATTTTGATGGAACTGTTTAAATCTAGCTATTCCTCTCATGGTGAAGTACAAGATGCGAATAACTCCGCTAAATTTTGCGATGTGTTTTGCGTATGTCAGCAATAAAACCCGCGAACTTAATGATGCTTTAGATAAAATTAGAGATGAATTTAAAACGTGCAGCCACGATCATGCTAAAGCGCTGTTCAACCAGTTTCTATCTAGTGATGATTTAGCTTTGTTTTATCAGTTAT
>NZ_PNCZ01000169.1:0-252 GCF_005887425.1 Pseudoalteromonas sp. S2721 | reverse complement strand
GTATCGGGTTACGTCTTTGTCCTTTCTGGTTATAGCATTACTGATTTTTTAGAAATGTCTATCACTTATGCTGCTGTGTCAATGTAATAAACATCTAGAGATTTACTAAAATTGTTATCAAGCTCTCTACACAGATAAGTTTTTGAACTACGAATATATAAAACATATGTATCTAGTTTCTGAGCAAAGAAAGTATGCGCTTTGCTTGTAAGTTAGAAACCTTGATAAAATCACCTTCGGAAAACCCCTAAC
>NZ_PNCZ01000168.1:0-200 GCF_005887425.1 Pseudoalteromonas sp. S2721 | reverse complement strand
GTACCAACCCCCACTACGCCGTGCGGGTGCCCAATAGCAGGGCAGATCGCTTTCTCTGTTCTTCATAAAAAAGATAACTTCGATTTTTATTGATCTCTGACTAGCTTACAATGGCTTTCTGTTTATTTAGTTGTGTATTTTAAGTCTTTTTGTAGTTGGGAAGCCAAAAGGTTAATTTCGTTATCCATTCCTGTTTTTTT
>NZ_PNCZ01000167.1:0-252 GCF_005887425.1 Pseudoalteromonas sp. S2721 | reverse complement strand
TAATTTATTGACAAACAGCTTTCGGAAAATCAGTTAGTTCGTGAGGTGCGTGCCAGTCATCTAGCTTGCTGCACACTTGTTCAACTGGACCATCAATAAACGCTTTCTCTTGGATAGTCAGTTTTGGTGCTGGGTATTTGTTTAATTTGTTCCATTCAGGACGTCCTTAAAATAGATCCGCTTCCCTCCATGTCGTACGGTCTTCGCTTGCTGATTTTTCCGTATCCGACATGGTCGGGGTTACTTTTTTGA
>NZ_PNCZ01000166.1:0-332 GCF_005887425.1 Pseudoalteromonas sp. S2721 | reverse complement strand
CCATTCTCGCACGAATCCAGATCTTAACCGCAGGCCCGCCATAATTTGTACGTTGCTAAGCATGGAAAGTGAGTGAATTATCAAAGTATAGAAACTTGTCGTACTGGGCGCAACTGGTTCAATCGGTTTAAGCCCCTTAGATGTTGTTTCTAGAAACCCGGACCGTTTCGAGGTTTGTGCTTTAGCGGCGGGTAATAATGCCGAGCAAATGGCAGAGTTGTGTTTCGCACCTCAGCCTAAGTTTGATGTAATGGCTGATCAACAAGCCGATAGTGCGTTATCAAATTTACTTGCAAATAGCTCGTGTAACACACAGGTGCTAGCATGTGTTG
>NZ_PNCZ01000165.1:0-286 GCF_005887425.1 Pseudoalteromonas sp. S2721 | reverse complement strand
CGCTGACTAACAGCAATGTTATTAGAGTTGATGTGATTAACTACGGCGGCATTATCACGCGTATTGAAACGCCAGATGAAAAAGGCGAAATGGGTAATATTGTACTGGGTTTAGATAACCTAGAAGCATACAAAAAAGCGACAACTTACTACGTGGCAATCATCGGTCGGTGTGGTAACCGTATCGCAAACTTTAAATTCACCTTAAATGGCACTGAATACCAATTAGCGTCTAACGATGGTGACAACCATTTACATGGTGGTGTACAAGGTTTCTACAAATAAGT
>NZ_PNCZ01000164.1:0-239 GCF_005887425.1 Pseudoalteromonas sp. S2721 | reverse complement strand
TACTAGAACATAATGACATGGCAAAACTTATAACAAACTCAGTACAGGCGCTGCATTACTTAACCCAAGCATCACGTTTAGCGTTTGCAGATCGTAATGTGTATATGTGTGACCCTGTCTTTATGTCAATACCGACACAAGGATTACTCCATAAAAACTACATTGCTGGTCGCGCAAAACTTATTTCTGAAAAAGATACTCACGCAGAAGCATGCACACCACCAAACTCAGTTTCATAC
>NZ_PNCZ01000017.1:0-24867 GCF_005887425.1 Pseudoalteromonas sp. S2721 | reverse complement strand
ACCAAACGCAGAGCTTTCTGCGATTAATGCCAGAGTTAATTTTTATCGTGAGAGGCTCAGTAGCATCAGTTGGTTTATGCGCGTTCTTAATGAGAGTATTGCACGACAAGCAAATCAAGAAGATGAGTGTAAAGGACGCTTTTGGGAAGGTCGCTTTAAGTCACAAGCATTACTTGATGAAGCAGCTCTTGCAGCTTGTCTTGCGTATGTTGAGCTAAACCCTGTAAGAGCGAAAGCGGCTGATTTACCTGAGCAATCTGACTACACCAGTATAAAAACACGCATTGAGTCAGCTCAAAATAATAAGCAACCAAAATCACTTATGCGCTTTGCAGGTAAACCACGTAAGCATATGCCTAAAGGTCTGCCATATGAGCTCAAAACATACCTGCAACTCGTTGATTGGACTGGTCGCTCAATACGAGAAGATAAACCAGGGAAAATCCCTGAAGATGCATTACCAATACTTGAAAGACTAAATATTTGTACTGACAACTGGCTTACACTCGCCACTTCCTTTACCCGCTCATTTAAAAATACAGCGGGTAAAGAACAAGCAATCACAGCTTACACAAATCACATGAAACGAAAACGGAGAAGCTCTATAGCTAAGAGCCAAGCTTTATTTTGTTAATCTATTAAAACTACAAAACAATACTAATAAATATCTATTGATATAAATAAAAATATCGACGTTCTGAAATTACTTATGATATAAATTAAATAGCTAATTTTTCAGAGAGAGCAGTAATTAAGTACCAACTCCCTACTTTCATCTAGCCGAGATAAATCTCAATTATGCGATACTGCACTCATATCAATAAATAAAATGGGTGTCTTTATTGTTTATGTAAAAAATGGATGTCTCTTTAATTACATTTTATATTCTTAGAAAAAAGTGGGTGTCTAATTATATTGTCAAATCACTAAACAACACCTTGCTTTAACATTGCATCTGCAACTCGTTCAAACCCTGCTATATTCGCACCAAGCACCAAGTCGTGTTCATTAGAGTACTGCTTGGCAGTAACTGAAATAGTATTAAAAATGGATTTCATAACTTGCTGAAGTTTTACATCAACTTGCTCAGATTGCCACTTTTGCATACTGGCATTTTGAGCCATTTCGAATTGGCTCGTCGCCACACCTCCAGCATTTGCGGCTTTGCTTGGCCCTAAGTAAACGTTGTGCTCTTTGAAAATCTTCATTGCTTCAGGTGTAGTTGGCATATTCGCACCTTCGCACACAGTTAAACATCTGTTTTCTACAAGAGCTTTAGCATCATCTTTAGTAATTTCATTTTGCGTCGCACATGGCAAAGCAATGTCTGCTTCATATCGCCAAACTTGATGACCGTCACTTGGGTATTGATTGACAGGTGTGAACTCAGCATCTTTATGTTCATTCAAATAATCTCTAAGCTCAGCACCACGTTCACTTTTTAGATGCATCACTAATTTTACGTCAAGCCCATTCTTACAATATAGCGTGCCCTTCGAATCGCTACAGCTAAGAATCACAGCATCGTACTCATCAAGCTTTTTCATCAGATAAAGTGCAACATTACCAGCACCAGACACTAAGCACCGTTTTCCTGTTATAGAGTCACCTTTCGCATCTAACATAGCACTTAGAAAGTAAGCAACGCCGTATCCTGTTGCTTCTGTTCTTAAAGAAGAGCCATTTAATGATTCAGGTTTTCCTGTTAAAACGCCACTAAATTGGTTTGTGATCCGCTTGTACTGCCCAAACAAATAACCAATTTCTCTCGCCCCAACGCCAATATCACCAGCAGGTACATCTGTATTAGCACCAATATGACGGAAAAGCTCAGTCATGTATGACTGACAAAAACGCATAATTTCATGGTCGCTTTTGCCTTTGGGGTTGAAATCAGCACCACCTTTACCACCACCTAACGGTAAACCTGTCAATGCATTTTTTAAGACTTGCTCAAAGCCCAAAAATTTAACCACACTTTGGTTAACGCTGGGGTGAAATCGTAAGCCGCCCTTAAAAGGACCTAACGATGAACTAAATTCAATTCTAAAACCACGATTAACCTGAACATTTCCAAGATCATCAAGCCAAGGAACCCTAAATATGACTTGCCTTTCTGGCTCTACTAATCGTTCAACAATAGAGTTTTTTTGATACTTATCATTAATCTCGAGATATTGATTAATCGAAGACAGAACCTCTTCAACAGCTTGATAAAACTCCGTTTCATTTGGATTAGAACTCTTTACTGATTTTAACACTTGCTCTATGTATTCCATCACTCATTCCTCTTCAAGCTGTTGAAAATAACATTCTTACAAATTAAACTAATTTACGTAAAGAATCGATCACTCTTACCTAATCGTAAACACCATTGGCTGCTCACTATCATTTTTCCAATAATAACGTAAAGGCTCACTCTGAGTGTCATAAAACCACACCTCGGCCACCAGCTCTAATCCACTGTTAGCTAACATTAAACTAGATGACAGCTTGCTCTGTACCAATGGTGCACGAAGCAAACACTGGTTATAATCGGCTTTATCGTCGTCGCCTTTAAGACATATGTTTAAAAAGGCTCTGGTGTCACCAATATTCAAATCTACATCTACATCGAGCTCTAATTTACTACTTAAATTAAACTCAGGAGCAATCGTTAAATCATTCATCGTCTCAGGATCCACGCCAGTAGCCGGAGGTGTTGTCTCAGGTGGTGTTGTATCTGTTGTAGGTGCTTGCGTTACATTTGTTCCAGCACTTTCAGTTGCAGAGTCGCCTTCACCACCGCCACCACACGCAGCTAACATTAAGCTTATGATCACTAAAGTATAATGTTTCATAATTATTCTCCTCTTGAAATCACGTTAGCAGGCTTAGCATTGTTGAACCACATTGGCTTTTCTTGCCCTTTTGATTCTGCAAATGCTTTAAAGTCGCTGTATGCATGGGTAATATCTACCCCTTCTTTAGGGTGAGCCCAAGAAGTACCTACTTCAATTGCCCAAGGTAGACCTGTTTCGGTTTGGAAGTAAAAACCCAGCGAACTGTCAGATGCATCATCAGACTCTGCGAAAGAAAATAGTTGCATATCAAATTTTTCTGTCGGCTGCTGATTCTTAAGGTGAACCTCCCAGCTTCTAGGGTCTTTACCAACCAAGGCTTCACCATGATAGTGTCCATCAGCTGCAAATATGAAAGGATCTAATGTGTACTTAGGTGCATCAGCGGTCGCTGTACCTGGTAATAAATCAATAAACAATGAAAACGTGACTTTATTGTTGCTATCACAACCCGTCTCGGTTCTAAAATAATTACAATTAGACTGTTTATCAATGTAATCCCAAGTATCAGGCATAATCACGAAAATAGCATCTTCAGTATTTTGCTCTAAGATCTCGTGCGTTTGTTCAAGACCATTAATCAGTAAACTAGTTTTTTCAGCATTAATTTGGCTACGTAAAATGCGTTTATCATTTGAACCTTCCACAGTCTCATATAACCTAACTGCAAAGCCATTATGAAAATCAGCACCTATCCCAACTAGCTCACCTTCTATTTTGTAACCTGTAGCCACACCATTTTGATCTATAATTGTAGTTCGATAGTTTATAACTAAATCATTGAAGTCATAATCTCCAGAAAATGGCCATTTATCCTCAAATGCAAGTGTTACCCAGCTATTTTCTCCTGGGTAAACTAGGCTTCCCAATGTTGTTACAGAGTAATCTTCTACCTCCCCACCAATAACACCACCAGTTGCTGTAATTGGATTGGTTTCACTACCATCAGTTACACGAAAGCGAGACCAGGTTGTTCCCATAACGGCATCATCTGGAACATTAACCAAAATGCTATTATCGCCTTGGTTTAACCGATATTTAGACACCGTAATTTCATCCGCATCAAATTGGTAATTCTGATCCCAATCAAACCATGCGTATAGATATGTCTCGTCATTTGCAGAGGTAACAATAATTTGACTGGTATTGCCTGCTACCAAATCAGTGACGAACTTAACGCCGTCATCTGATTGATCATCAGGTGTTAAAAGTAAGTCTGAACGTGTATTAATATTCTCGCCATCTACTGTAGCACCTAAGTAAACCAAATTAGTTTGATCTGCATTTGGGTCAAATAAATGTCTTGCGCCACTGTCTTCGAGTGAGGTTTGATAAGGAGCAGGTGCATCACCAAAATCGATTGAATTATCCGTTACCTTTACCTCAGCAATTGCGCAGCGTGCACCATCATTTTGATTTGATGTAGGCCCTAAAGTAAACACCGCAGCAGTTGGCGTGTAACCGTTTACAGGGCTAATGCTAAGGTCTACTTTGTGTATTTTACCGCTTCGGTTATTACTAAAGTAAAACTGTCCTTTTACATCAAAATACCCAGCACCATTCGCTCCGGTATCACCAGCTATATCTAAGTTCGCCACAAATGTGGGTGTCTGATTATTAAGATCTATTTCGTATAAGTCGCCATTTGATTCAACTGCATACAAAAGGTTGCTATTAGGATGAAAAGCAAAATCATAAATAGCTAACCCCCAGCTAGCTGAACCCGCAACTAAATCAGCTTGATATTCATCAGCAGGCTCTGTCAAATCAATACCGTACAATCCGAATTTGGGATGATACAAATAATATACCGCCTGATTAGTTTCACTATTTACATGGATGTCACCCACATAGAAGTTAGTATCAGGCAGACCGTTAACCACGAGTCGTTCTAGTTGATAATCATCACCAATTTTGACAACACTCTTCGGGCTTTGCTTACTAAAGCCATACATATATTGGTCTTTATAGTTAAAACCCACAGCATTTACGCTTTCATTGTTTGTTTCGTCACTAAAGTTTAATGACGGTGCTAATACTGTCGCTTTAGCAGAGACCAAATCAATTCCAAACATTTGTGCAGGTGTACCTTGTATTAGAAATGCTTTACTTGGGCATTCTTCAAACGGAGCTGCGCTTACATAACTAGTGGCAAGCACTGATAAAAGACAGACGGGTATTTTGCTTTTCATAATTACACTCTCCTGTGGTTATGTAATTATTTAAAGCAGCAATTGTTCCAAAATATAACTCATTAAAAAATAAGGTTTTAAATATTTTTTGTAGATTCTTTTTGCAAGATGCAACCATCTATATCGCAAAATGCAATTCTTTTTAATCACAAAAAACAAATTTACTCAACACAAAAGCATGATGTGCTAGAATTGCTTCAGAAAAAATAATAATAAATGTTAAAAATGAACTTTAAAGCTCTTGTTATTCTGCTGTGTACCTTGTCATTTGCATCAATTGCGTCAACTCTACAAGGCCACATTGATGAAGCTAGAACAATAAGCGATTACCAAGAACGCTATAAATATTTAACAAATATAGATAAACGCCTTATTGAATCTGCCAGTTTTGCTGAGCGATTAAGCTTTAATGTTAGATTAATTCACGTTCATATACACCTAGGTCAGTTTCAACAGGCGCAAAATATAGTAGAAGAACTTGAGTCTTCTCCAAAATATAAAAGTGACTCCTCTATTTATAGCGAATTGTATTTAGTCAAAGCTCGATTGGCATATAGTGCAAATAAATTAGAATCTGCAATTCACTTATCTCAACAAAATGTCGCGCTGTTTCAGCGTTTGCAACTCACCGATTACGAAATTGATGCCGTTGCGAGCCTTGTCAGTGCTTATCATAATGCAGGTGAATATCAAGCAGCCTTAAACTTGCTTGAGGTTTATATTCACGACAACAATCGAGAATTATCCTTAAAGCAAAAAGAAATGCTCTACCATGGTTATTCGCGTAATCTTGAACAGTTAGACCGGTTAACCCTTGCCCTAGAATATAAGCTAAAACGCCGTGAAGTTATTCAGCAAATGTCGCCGTCTATTTCATTACAAGCAGGTATAAGTTATTCAATTGCCCAAAGTTATTTAGATTTAGAACAATACGAAAAAGCAAAGAGCGAGTTTATTACAGCCCTTAGTTTTGATAGGCAAACGGGTTCACTATCTGATATCGGACATAGTTTAGTTAAGCTATCCCAATGCGAATATGGACTTAAAAACTACCCTGCAGCACTTGCATACGCACAAGAGGCTAAGCTGGTCTTCGCTAGTTATAACAGTACGCGAAATACTGCCTGGGCAAACCATAATATTGCGATAAATTTGCTCGAAATAGATAAACCTGACCAAGCATTAAGCATTGAAAAACAAGTGCTCATTGAACTCAAGCAAGACGATCACTTATATATAGATGTATTACTTACATTAGCTAAGCTGTACATTGGCTCTACTGAGCACGAACAAGCTAAACATTATGCTGAGCAAGCCTACCAGTTAAGTAAACAAAAAAATAAGCTGCAAAAACAAATCATTGCCCTAGAACATTTGATCACTGTGACAGAAAAACAAGCTGATTATAAACAAGCCCTGTCGTATCAACGTGCTATTACAGAGCTTGAAAAAGGCTTTGCCCGTAACAACTACAACCAGCGTTTAGCTGAGCTACAAAACTCCATTGCAATGCGCGACCGCGATTTAGCAATACAAGATTTAAAACTTCAAGACAATGAAAAAAGCCAAGCTATTGCCGCACAACGTCAAGCTATTTTATACAGCGTCTTATTATTTAGCCTGCTTTTAGCTGCAATGGGCATTGCTTTATTAAGAATAAGACAGAGAAAACAGCTTATTGAACAGCGCCGAAATTATCTGGATAAACAAATCAGTCAACGTAGTAAGTTATTATCACAAGTAGCTCACGAACTAAGTGGTCCATTAACAGGGTTGCGCTTACACCTTGAAACGCTTCAAGCAGGCCTAGCCCAATTTAATGAGCTTACTTACGAAAAACTTAACCAAAAAATCACCGACATGGCAACTTTAGTGACTGATTTAAATAAAATTTCACTTTTAGAACAAAGCAGCTTTCAGCTCAACGTAACAACAATTAATGCGGCTGAGTATTTCCAAAGTTTACACGCAGATATGCTGATCCAGCTTGAAAAATTTGAAGTGACATTTACACAAAATGTTGCTGATGAACTAAGTTTTGAGTGCGATGCAACACGGCTTTCACAGTTATTTGCAAACTTAATCAGTAATTCGCTTAAGTACACAAATCACCCTGGTAAGATTAATTTGACGATTAGCCAAAACCAAACACAGCTTTTAATCTGCTATGAAGATTCATCCCCTGGCGTCAGCGACGAGAGTTTAGCAAAGATTTTTGACCATCTTTATAGAGTGCCTGACTTAAAAACAGTGAAACAGTCAGGTTCAGGAATTGGGCTTGCGATAGTAAAACAAATTGTCGAAGCCCATAACTGGCGTATTACAGCAGCTCATAGCGAACTGGGTGGTGTCCGCTATGACTTAACGATTGCTATTTAGTTGATTTGTCTGACCATTCGAACGCGCCAACATCGCCAGGAAATACAACCGGTGATTCAATACCGTCTTTGTTTACAGCCGCAACACCAAAATAGTAGTTATCGATAACAACATTTTTAAGGGTTGCTTCGGTTACCTTGCCAACATCGCGGCTAAACTGCCATTGTGGCTCACTGGTATAACGCCAATAGATTTTATAACTGACCACCGTTGGATCATCACTTTTATGCCACGCTAATGTTGTACTCGGCTTTACTGCACCTGAAATACTAACACCCGTTGGTGGCGCCGGAGCCCATGCCATTGATGCCATTGTTACTGCATTGAGTGACGTTAATTTCGCTGCATAGGCAAAATCAACATGGTCAATGGTGTCACCATAAGTAATACCATTTTCAGTACGTAAGTCTTGATGCTGTTGATTATAGTTTTCGTTTGTCTCCATAATACGCACAGCGGCAAAGCCAACATCGTTAAATGGACGGTGATGCCCTCCTCGACCAAACCGATCGAGTCGATATACCAACATGGTATCTAGATTCTCGATGTAACGATCTGCGATTGTATCTATGTAGCGCGCAAGGTTACGACTTGCTGAGTCAACCTCGCCCCCCGTAAAACGGCGTTTATGAGCCTGGTCTTTCGTTTCAATAACGCGTGTGCCTTCAGAGAAAATACGTGCAGTTGTGTTATCTGTTACACCATTAATGCCCGTTGAATTACCAATCATGTCATTGTTTAAAACACCATGAACACGCCAATCATGCTCTTGTGCATATTTAGCTAAAATTTTACCGCCAAACAAGCCTTGCTCTTCACCAGATAATGCTGCGTAAACAATTGAACCGTTAAATTTATACTTTGATAAAACTCGCGCCGATTCAAGCACGCCAGCCACTCCAGATGCATTATCGTTAGCCCCTGGCGCATCTGAGATATAGTCCATAACATCAGACACTCTCGAGTCAATATCACCCGACATTATAACCATACGATTTGCATCAACTTGACCACGCTGTATAGCCACAATATTGACCACGTCAACCGGGTTTGGAATACGCTTTTCACCGGAGATAGTGTCTTTTACCTCGATGATTTCTAGGCAGTTACCGCACGCTTTAGATATCGCCTCAAATTCAGACTTGATCCAACGTCTTGCAGCACCAATACCGCGCGTATCTGATTTCGTCTCAGAGAGAGTATGGCGAGTGCCAAAATCAACCAGCGTTTGAATATCTTGCTCTATACGTGTTTTAGAAACAGCACTTGCAATATCATGCAAAGCTTGTTGATCTTTATATTGAGGTGTTGTGGCATGAGCTGCCGAGACCAATAACAGCGATGAGCTAAACAAAGCACCCGTTGTTGTTATTTTACGCTTTAACATAGTTTCACTCCTTCAATGAATCATTAAAGGCTAACTAATATTTCATTTCGCGCAATAGTAATGCGTTAGAAAACAAATTAATAGGTTAAAACATTTTTCCGATAAAGCTATTAATACTATTTAATATTTTTAGTGCCTGATAACTTTATTCCCTCGTCATAAAACACCAAGCGATTACCCCCTTCATACTTAGCTTTGTACATAGCTTTATCTGCACACTGTATTAAGAATTCTGCATCACCATAATGCTCAGGAAATAGAACTGCACCAATACTTGGGGAATAACACAGTTCATCATCATTAAAAACTAAAGGCTTACATATTTCACGACTTAGTTTATCAGCAATTTTTTTTACATCAGCTTTGCGTTTTACACTTTTTACAACAATTACAAACTCATCCCCTCCCAAACGGCCAACTATGTCGTCTTTATCCAATACATGGCGAATTCGCATGGCAATAGTTTTTAATAGCTTGTCGCCAGCACTGTGGCCGTGAATATCATTGACTTGCTTGAAGCCATCAATATCGATAAACAATACCGCAATAATTGCAGAAATAGTATTAGCAGTGGATAGTGACTCTTCTAGTTGGGTAATTAAAAAGCTACGATTAGGGAGATTAGTGAGTGGATCGTGCCCAGCCATGAATATGAGTTTTTGCTCAAGCTTTTTCTGTTCTGTTATATCATGAGCAATCGCTACTCTAACTTGCTTTTCTTTTGACCAATAGACAGACCACAAGACATGGACCACAGTACCGTCTTTTTTCACCCACCGGTTTACAAACCTTGGATGTAGATTATCTGTCATTATCTGATTGATAGCATTAATGGTTTTTGCTCTATCTTCGGGATAAACAAAGTCCAACATTTTTCTATTGATGGCTTCTTCTGGTGCGTATCCGAAAATTGTTTCAAAGGCTGGATTAGTAAACAGCAAGGTGCCTTTTACATCTACTACGCAAACAGCATCAAGTAATAGCTCAATAATATCTGACAAATAATCTGAGGTATTTTTGTTCATACGCAACTTTTAGGCTAGCACTATACTGAGTATAGACGAAACCTAACAAGTCACTGAAAGTTTAGACCTTAGGTGGATATAACTTTTTGCTAAGCCATGCAGATATGGCACTAAATATTGCGATACCAGTAAAATCTGCAATTAAATCAACAAAGTCTAATGTTCTCGATTCAATAAAAAATTGGCTTAGCTCTTCTAAAATCACAAACGTACTCACAATCAACACAGCTAAATAAATAGGCCGTCCAGCAACGTTCAATGTTTTAAACTTAAAGGCAAGGTTTATGAATAACGTAAGTAGTCCAAATAAGCAAAAATGCCCCAACTTATCACCGTAAGGAATGGCCGCAACGAGTTCGAAAAACACCGACTTTTGCCCAGTATTGGCAAGATAAATAACCCAACCAATAAAAGCGAAAAAGCCGATAGCAATTAACACCAGAATACGTTGAAGCATCTTTTATGGCGCCATATGTGAGGTTAAAAATAAAAATTGGTAGGCAATCACTTTATTCCAATAGTACCAGTCATGAATACCCGGACGTTCAACATAGTCATGGCGGATACGCATTTTTAACATCGCTTGATGTAACGCTCGATTTTGCTCAATAAAAAAGTCATCAACACCTATATCAAGCATAATCGGTAAGGTATCAGCGCCTTTTTTCCATGCAGTATTGCCTGCAGAAATTTTATGAAGATTATTAATGATGGCTATGCTATCCCATTTTTCTTTGTTTTCAGCATAACTGCCGAGTACTTTTTCAAGGTCAAACTCTGCACTAAAGGGCCTAACATCAACCCCAGCAGATATCCCTGAAACTGCTGCAAACTGGTCTGGGTGATTTATTGCAATGTGCAAGGCACCAAAGCCACCCATTGATAAGCCTGTTATTGCACGGCCACTTTTAGACCGATTAGTCGAATATTTAGAATCAATATAATTTAGTAAATCGTCTGCGATGTAGGTTTCGTATTGCGAGCTTTTGTCGATATCAGAATCGAGATACCACGAACCGAAGTTGCCATCTGGGTTAACAATGATGACATCATATTGGTCTGCCAGTTTTTCAATGTTTGTCAGCTTAGTCCAATCGCTATGATTGCCACTGTAACCATGTAATACATAGATAACATTGTATTTTTTTGAGTCCTGATAGCCATCAGGTAATGTCACCGTTACAGGTTTCTCGATAGCAGTTTTTTTGCCCTTAAATATGTGGGTGTCGGTTTGGAAGGCACAAAGCGGTAAGCTAAAAACGAGGGACAGCGTACAAAGCAACTTTTTCATCATTAATTCCTTTTTCTTATTATATTTTCATTTCTCACACTAGATGTAAATAACTGAATAGTTGATAGATTTTAATCTTAGTTTTTAAATTAAATGAACTGCTAAAAAACCACTCAAATGGTATAGTAAGGCCACTTTGATTTTTAAAAAGCGTCGTCTATGTATCGTTTATTTGAACGGATGACTAATCCGTTTCCTAAAGAGCAACCCTCTCAGCCACCTAATAGCTTATTTGCTTTTTGCCGTCACTATACTCGTGGCATGGAGCTTTCATTGCTGCTGATGTCGTTAAGCGCCGCTGCACTCGCTATTTTAGAAGTATCGCTATTTAGTTACATGGGCCAGCTTGTCGATTGGCTTGGTCAATACACCCCAGATACCTTGTTTGTAGAACAGCAGGCTGAGCTTACAAAAATGGCGGTTATGTTGCTGGTGGTGTTACCTATTGTCGTGTTCTTTCACTCAGCGGTTTTACATCAAGCGCTGCTTGGCAACTATCCTATGTCTATCCGTTGGTTAGCGCACCGTTATTTGCTTCGTCAGAGTGTTAGTTTTTATCAAAACGAATTTGCCGGCCGTATTGCAACTAAAGTGATGCAAACCTCATTAGCTGTTCGTGAATCGGTGATGAAACTGCTCGATGTACTAATGTATATCGTGGTCTATTTTGGCGCCATGGTGTTTTTGGTCGCAGAATCTGACTGGCGTTTAATGTTGCCATTATTGGTTTGGCTAGTTTTGTACGCCGCTATTCAAATGTATTTTGTACCTAAGCTCAAGAAGGTAGCAAGCTCACAAGCGGATGCGCGCTCAGAAATGACCGGACGTGTAGTTGATAGCTACACTAACATTTCTACTATCAAATTGTTCTCGTACACACAGCGAGAAGAACAATATGCAAAAGATAGTATGGATGTGTTTTTACAACCGGTATATAAGCAAATGCGCTTAGTTACTAGCCTAAACTTCTCTATCAACACGCTAAATTACTTATTGGTATTTAGTATTGCTGCCCTCTCTTTATATCTATGGTCAATTAGCGCCATCAGTGTTGGAGCTATCGCCATTGCGGTGAGTTTATCACTGAGACTAAACGGTATGGCACAGTGGATCATGTGGGAGATCAGTAGTCTATTTGAAAACATTGGTACTGTTGCTGATGGTATGAAAACCCTATCAACGCCGATTGAAGTGGATGATAAAGAAAACGCAAGCACTCTTACTGTTAATGAAGGGTCGATAAGCTTTGAGAATGTGCAATTTAACTATGGTAAAGCTGCCAACGAGACCCTCCGCGGCCCTGTTATCAATGGCTTAAATTTAGATATTAAACCGGGTGAGAAAATAGGTTTAGTAGGTCGCTCTGGTGCAGGTAAATCTACCTTAGTGAATTTGTTACTGCGCTTTTATGATGTTGACTCAGGTACGATTTCTATCGATGGTCAAAACATCGCTGAGGTAAGCCAAGAAAGCTTACGTAAGCACATTGCGATGGTGACGCAAGATACCTCGCTGTTACACCGCTCAGTAAAAGATAACATTCTTTATGGCAGACCCAATGCTACTGAAGATGAAATGCTTGCAGCCGCAAAGCAAGCAGAAGCAATTGAGTTCATCGAAGACTTAGAAGACAGCAAAGGCAATAAAGGCTTTGCCGCACAAGTTGGTGAACGCGGTGTGAAGCTTTCTGGTGGTCAACGTCAACGTATTGCTATTGCACGAGTCCTTCTAAAAGATGCACCAATTCTAATCTTAGATGAGGCAACCAGTGCCCTTGATTCTGAAGTAGAAGCCGCAATTCAAACTAGCCTAGACGATTTAATGACCGGCAAAACAGTTATTGCCATTGCGCACCGCCTATCAACTATTGCGCAAATGGATAGACTCATTGTGCTTGATGAAGGTGGCGTGGTTGAACAAGGCTCTCACGAGCAACTAATTGCCCAAGATGGTATCTATGCTGCCCTATGGTCACACCAAACAGGTGGCTTTATTGGCGTTGAGTAGCTAGGTTTTCAGTATTAAAAAAGGCATTGTATGAGCATTCATTCAATGCCTTTTATATATGTTAGCAATGCTGTTTAAATCAAACGTAAACCAATTAAAACAAGCATCACACTATTTGCCAAAGCAGCGATTAAAAAGAAATAGCTGCGTGGGCTTGGATTCTTCTCAGTTGCTACACCATAATACAGCAGCATATGAATGATCCTGGCTATCACATACAACCAAATACACAGTGCAAATGCACTACTGTTCAAGTTTAAAAAGAACCCCAGAAATACGCTACCTAAAAATAACGGGCTATTTTCTAAGGTATTCATAAATGTGCGATGTGAACGAAATACAAAGCTATCGTGGCTTAATGAATTATCGAGTTTACCAGGCACCGCATTGGGCTGTTTGGCTTTAGTGACAGCGGCAACCACCCACTGAATTGTCAGCATAATCAGATAAACATACACGGCCGCATATGCTGAAAGAGTAAGTTCAGGCATTTTCATTTCCTTTAGTTAAAAGCATATACACTTTGCAAGATACCTACCAAGCCAAAACTTAAAGCAAACCATTGATTTTAGGTGCATTTACTTTAATTTCGTTATGCGTACTGTGCCATTACTACGTACTGTATATAAAAATTACAGTGTGGATTGGTCTAAGTTCAACTCGCTAACTTTAAGCGATTCACCTGTTTTACTTTACCCATACTAAGTCTGTCTATACTCTATATGGTCTGTTTTCTAAAACATTAGCTGTTTTGCTAATAGTTAATGTATAAAAATAATAATAAAAGGTTTTATTATGCGTTTAGGGCCCGGACTGCTAGTCACCGCAGCTTTTATTGGACCAGGTACCATCACCACGGCAAGTGTTGCAGGTGCTAATTTTGGCTTTGCTCTTATTTGGACGTTATTGTTCTCAGTTGTAGCGACTATTTTGTTGCAATCAATGGCTGCTCGTCTAGGTGTGGCGACAGGGCTAGATTTAGCATCTGCACTCAGAACCACGATTCAAACACCGATTTTTAAAGCCCTGGCTGCCATATTAGTGATCAGTGCAATTGGTATTGGCAGTGCAGCCTATGAAGCAGGCAATCTGACTGGTGCCAGTTTAGGACTGCAAGAAATACTCCCTTCTGTAAGTCCACTACTCTGGACTCCCCTTATTGCAATTTTAAGTGCAGTGCTCTTGTACACTGGCAAACATAAAGTCATTGAGGGTGCGTTAATTGTTCTAGTGGTGTTGATGAGTTTAGTATTTATTTCAACGCTGGTGATGGCGGCTCCGCCACTTGGTGAAGTGCTAAAAGGATTTATACCTAGCTTACCTGATAATTCAATTACCACGGTACTTGCCTTGATAGGCACAACCATTGTGCCCTACAACCTGTTTTTACACTCTGGGGTACTTGCAGAAAAACACGATAGTTCAAAAAATATCGACAAAGTAATCAAAGAAACAAACCTTGATACCGGTATTTCGATAACTTTAGGTGGCATAATCACGTTAGCTATCTTATCGACAGCCTCTGTGGCATTTTACGGTACTGATGCAGGTAAAATTTCAGCGGCCAATATGGCTGTGCAACTTGAACCTCTTCTAGGTGGTATGGCTCATTATTTCTTTGCTATCGGTTTATGTGCAGCTGGACTTACTAGCGCAATAACTGCACCGCTTGCGGGTGCTTACGCTGTTTGCGGCATGCTTGGTTGGTCAACACAAATGAGTGATACACGTTTTAAACTGGTTGCTATCACTATCCTTGTTTTCGGTACACTGGTCGCATCGCTTGGGCTTGATCCGGTTGCGGTTATCATCTTTGCGCAAGCTGCCAATGGATTATTACTTCCAATTGTTACCTGTTACCTTGTTTGGTTAGTGAATCAAAAATCGGTGATGAAAGGATACACTAATTCGCTTTTACTTAACCTTGTAATTGTGCCAGTAATACTGCTTATATTTGGCCTTAGCCTTTATAAACTAAGCAATCTAATTTTTTAGCTTTTAGTTTGAAAATATGTATTAAAAAAAGGCCGCAAATTTGCGGCCTTTTTATATGTTGAGCACTTATTTAGTATAAGCGCGTGGCATTGCTGAATCAGTTGTATAACGATCGCGTAGTTTGTCTTGACGCGCTTCGGTTGAAACCTCTTCACCGTTGATCCACATTTTGCTTACGTGTGAGTTAAGCTCAAATGGATCAGCAGACCACATAACTAGGTTTGCACGTTTACCTTTGGCAATTGCGCCTGAGTTTAAACCAAAAACATCAGCAATATTGCTGGTAACTGCGCTAAGTGCACCTTGTTGGCTCATACCGTATGACACAGCATTACCTGCATCAAAACGTAATTGGTATACATTGTGGCTTGAGTCACCAGCAACACCAATAATGACTTTTACACCCGCTTTTTCAAGCTTACCTGCGTTAGCAAGATTTGCATGCATAGAGTCAAAGCTACCCGGTAAGTTAGCCATAGAGCTGATGATCACAGGTACATCCGCTTTAGCTAATGTATCAGCAACCACAACAGCATCATCACCGCCATGAATCACTAAATTGATGCCATAGCTTTCTTTTAACTTAACAAGTTCATAGATGTCTGATGCGCGTTGAACACTGGCAATCAATGGCATATCACCAGCAAGCACAGCTGCTAAAACTTTTTGCTCTGTTGATGGCTCTTTTTTGTCATCTTTTTTAGCTGACTTTTCGCCTTCAAGCTTGTCGATAAGTGTTTTCATCGACATAGCACGTGAGCCTTTACTCTTTTCACCTAAATGAACAACAAGTGCAACTTGCTTTTTATTTACGCTTTCAAAGCTGCCTGATAGATCAACTACAGATGCAAGACCCGCAAAGATACTGTCACCACCGTTTGGTACAATCACATCTTGAGTAATGCCGCCTTTGCGAGCATAAGGAATTAAGCTACTGCGTGGGTTGAATGCAAGGCTTGGATCAAAGTCAATGCCCGCTTTGTCGTCACCACCATCACGCGAACCTGCAACAGCACCCACTTCCACTAAGCCTAATTGGTTCATAGTACCAATAAAGCCTGCAGTCACGATTTGGCCTTTTGCATCAATGGTTGTATCCGCGTTGATAGACGCAGGGTTAATAGCAACAATTTTGCCATCTTCAATAACAACGCTTGCGCCTTCAAGTACGCCTTGCTCTGTTGAAGTGTGTAGTGTTGCATTTACAATCGCTACTGATGCAGCACTTGCTGTCGCAGAAAATAAGCCAGCAGCAACAAGTGACAGCTTTAATGATTTAGTTAATTTTGTCATCAATGTTACTCCTATTTTTGACCTAGCATGAAATCACTTTGTGCTTGGTATTTATCATCGTTACGATCATAAACTTTGGCACCATCGATAAATACTTGTTCAGCTTTCGCATAAACACTGAATGGGTTTTGGTTCCAAATAACCACATCAGCTTGCTTACCTGCTTCAAGTGAACCTGTTTTATCATCAATACCTAGCGATTTAGCCGCGTTTGAAGTGATCCACTTAATTGCGTGTTGCTCAGAGATGTCGTAACCCACATCATTCGCGCGATACATCACTTTACCGGCTTCTTGATTTAAGCGTTGAATCGTTGTATCAGAATCAGAGTGAACAACGGCACATGAATTTTTAACAGCATCTACAATTGCTACGTTCTCTTGAACCATGTCGTAGGCTTCCATTTTAAAGCCCCACCAATCTGGCCAAAGTGCCGCACAGTTACCGTTTTCAGCAAGTAAGTCAGCAATTTTGTATGCTTCAACACCGTGATGGAAAGTACCTGAGTGATAACCAAACTCTTTACCGAGGTCGATCATCATGGCCATTTCTTCTGCTTTATAACAGTGGTTATGGATTAATATGTCACCTTCTAACACACCTGCTAGCGTATCTAGCTTGATGTCGCGGTGAGGTGCTGCAGGGTTTTTACCTGCGGCATAATCACTTTCGTATTTATCCCATTCACGTTTGTATTCAGTCGCTTCAATCCACGCTGTGCGGTAGCCCGCCATGTTACCCATACGCGTTGATGGTAAAACACCTTTGCGGCCATAAACACGTTTTGGGTTTTCACCACATGCCATTTTTAAACCATATGGTGCTTCAGGAAACTTCATACCTTGCATCGTGTGCGAGGGAATGTTTTTAAGCGTTACACCGCGGCCACCAATTAAGTTTGCTGAACCTGGTAGAATTTGTAATGACGTAATACCGCCTTCACGAGCACGGTTAAAGCCAGGATCTTGTGGCCATACTGAATGCTCAACCCATACTTCTGCAGTCACAGGGCTGGTCATTTCATTACCATCTTGGTGAGATGCTACTGATGGAGTTGGGTATGCACCTAAATGTGAATGCACGTCAATAATACCCGGTGTTACCCATTTACCTTCTGCATCAATTGTTTTATCAGCTTGTACAGAAAGGTCTTTACCTACTTGTTGTACTTTGCCATCAACAATGAATACATCTGCGTTATCTAAACGCTCACCTGTGCCGGTTAAAACTGTGGCATTAGTGATTAACGTACTTTGTGATGCAAGTGGCTGATAAGTGCTTGGGTATGGGTTTTTGTTAATTGAGACTTTTGGATCTTGTGGGCCATTGTCTTGACAACCCGCTAACGCGACACCAAGCGCCATAACCAACAAGGATGGTGCAAATTTTTGCATTCTTACGTTCCTCTTTTTTATTATTTAATTACTTTAACTAATTGTTAATTCTAATGCGAGTAAACGAGGCCAGTCACCAATATTCAAGACGAATAACCAGCCTCACAGAGCACTATTTCTTTATGTAGTTGTTATATAACTGCTCTAACGCACCTTCGGTAGTTAAGCTCGGATCTTTGTTGATAAAATGTTTCACAGTTCGAGTTACAAAGTCTGAGTTTTGCTTGTGCTGCTTGGCAAAACTTTTAATCAGTGAATCTGCATCGTTAGCTGCGGTTATTTTTTCGTGTCGATGGCGGTATTGACTCAATGCACGGTTAAAATCACCATTATAATCTTCGACCACCAGCTTATAGAATTCTGTTCTGTCGACTTGTAAATCATTAATGCAGTAATTAAGCGCGTCTTTAAAGTCATAAAAGACTTTGCCTTGCACATCAAATTCGGCACGTTTCTCGCGAATAGTGACACTGGCATCTTCAGTTGCATAACTATAACCTTGAAATGCTAATCGCTCTGCCGCCTCTGCACCTAACTTCATGCCTGCTTTAATACTGTGCACAAACTCATCACTCATATCGTGAAGTTCACTTTCATGCCACATGTGATAAATTCTCAGCGCTTTTGCATATTTTGCAGAAAGTTTCTTTTTTAGCTTTGTCACTCGCCCATCAATAGTTAGCACTCGTTCGTTATGCAGTAATGCAAAGCACTCATAACATGCTGGAATTGATATAAATTCGGCCTCTTCGCCTAAATCTATAATGCTTTGCAGCATATGCAGTGGCGGACAAAAATCTCGCTCAGTTGCTTCACAACCACAATAAAAACATTGATTAAAGTGTTTTGATTCAGATGCATAGGCTTGTTGATAATAGCCTGCTAATTTTGTGGTCACTGATGCTCCTTATACTCTGATTAGCCTTTTAAAGAAAAGCTAGAGTTAATACTTAAATGTAACAGCCACGTAAATATCAAGTCTTAAATACGAGCTAATACAGGATTTTTAAAAATTAATTAAAAAATTTTAAGGCTAATTGTGTCAACATTCACACTTTAAAATAGCACTTATCAAGCGGTTAGTTTTGTTTGTTCACATCTACATACTTACTTACATCTTGTCGATTTTCATTAACAGCAATTGTTTTTGTTTAGCGTAATACTTTAAATGTGCCCAGCAAACAGGAAGTGTGCAGTATCCGTAATAGCCAGGTCGCACAAATGTTACGTTATAGACAACAACTGGAGAGAAAGATGAATACGTTAACTACAGCACTAGGTACAGCAATAATTTTAGGTTCTTCACTAGCAGCAACTGATGCAAGTGCAGCCCAATTTGTCGCAGCAGATAACTCAGTTGGCACTCAAGCGTGTATGGCTATTGCATCAAATAAGCCACTCAATGTAATCGGAACTATGCGCGATTTACGCTTAAGTAAACGAGTAATGACAGAAAAACTATTTTGCAATGATATGCCAACTAATAAGTTTGTTAGCACTTATGGGTTGCATAACTCTGCGAAATACTTAAATTTTGACATAGCAACAAAAACCAGTATTCAAGATATCGCTAACGTATCTGATGACACTGTGATTGTAATTGCAGGCTCAAAATAATGATGAATACACAGTAGCAGGTCTTTGAAGGCCTGCTACAAATTCCTTCTTCATTAGACTAGCGCAGCTATCAGGCCAAATAAGCCGCCAAACACCCCTCCCCAAATTACTAACCAACCTAAATGTTCTTTGATCATGGTTTGAATAATATCTTTTACCATGGTTGGTGTAAGCTCATTCAATCGTTCATCAACTAAACGCTCAACTGTACTGTGCAATGAGCCACCAAGGTGAGATTTTGCAAATAGCTTTTCATCAAGAATGGTTTTAAATTCGTCGCTCTTCGAAATATCAATAACCGCCGCTTTCATTTTTTCAATGAAAGGTTCGCGCATTGGCTCGAGCGCATCACGGCCACCAAACATCGACAGCATGCCACCAAATTGAGAGTTTTCGATAACCTCAATTAAAGAGTCATAAGCCGGACTTAAATTAACTTCACTGATCACAGGCTCTAAATCAATATTTGGTTTAGCGAGCGCCATAACCTGATCGATTTTTTCTTCAGCGAAGAACTCGGTCATTACCAAGTTACGAATCGCCACCTTAAAAGACGCAAACTTTAATGTTATAACACCAGAGCCGTATAAAAATGGTACTTTTTCGAATAGCATGTGAATAGCAAGCCAGTTTGTTACTGCGCCCGATAACGCAAATAAACCAACAGAAAGCACAATTGCTTGTTCAAATAAAAATCCGACTAATACTAAGGCAAGTGCCACTAAGTTAGTAATGAGACTTTTATTCATCTGACCCCTCATAAATACTTCGATAAACTTTAACAATATTAACGCTATGGGTTTGTTAATTCATCGTCTTTTTGCCATAGTTTAATTATATGGTTAAAAGGTGAACAAAATTATGTGGAATTCGGTGAATGAACAGATTAGCCAAGCGATGCATTTTGATTTTAAGCATACCTTTAAGCGCCAATTACAATCACCCAATAACGATAAATACTTCCAAATTGGCGATGATTTACACCACTTCTTTGTGAAAGTCGCTCACTTAAGTGATCTGGAGCGCCTAGAGTGCGAAGCCTTTAATCTAGAGCTGTTAACTCAAGAAAGCTTATTTATGATCCCAGATTGCATCACCACAGGTTGCAATATTGAGTTTTCATTTATCGTGCTTGAATGGTTAGAACTTGATAAACAGCCCCATACCAATTGGCATGAAATGGGAGAACACCTTGCCCATTTACACCAAAAGCATACCCAAGCTATGTTCGGCTTAGATAACGACAACTTCCTTGGCCCTACTCTACAACCAAATCGTTGGCACAAAAAATGGGATGTATTTTTTGCTGAAGAACGCATTGGTTGGCAATTGCAGTTATTACAAGAAAAAGGCATTGAGCTTGTTAATCAAGACACCTTCATCGCTTTTGTTAAAGACGCACTGCATAGCCATATTGTAGAGCCTTCGTTATTACACGGTGACTTTTGGCGTCGAAATATGGGCTTTTATAATAATGTACCCAGTGTATTTGACCCTGCTTGTTATTATGGTGATCGGGAATGCGATATCGCAATGAGTGAGCTTTATGCACCACTTCCCGATAGCTTTTATGACGCCTATAACGATATCTACCCATTGCAGGTAGGCTACGAGCAACGTAGAGCCATCTACCAACTATACCCTATGCTCAATAATGCCAATATCTTTGCAGGGCACTATCTTACTGAAGCAAAACAACAAATTGATCAGCTCCTGAAATAAGCTAAAAATCACTGTAAAAGGAATGTCACAAACCGCTAAACACAGCTATATTTAGCTTATAAAGCGTATTAATAAAGATGCTAACCGAATTGGTAGCACTACGCTTAAATAAATTCGGTTAGTGAGTTATATCAATCTAATTAAATCTAGATTCATTTTTGATGAGTTAGGGTTTAATGAAGATTGCAATTTAACGAACTCAGGCATGCCTGATTAAGGTAAAAGCTGATGAAAGACCAATACACACAACGGATTTCATGCCCTCACTGTGGCCACCACATTCACGTAGCACTTGATGCAAGTGACGGTGACCAAGATTACTATGAAGATTGCGCAGCATGTTGCAATCCCATCCATTTGAATATGCATATCGATTACGCACACAACAAACTCGAATTACATGTCGATAGTGACGACGAGCAAATTTTTTAATTTGCTCGTTTTTATACTTATTTAGCTCGTTTATTGTATTTATTTTGCTTGTTGCGATAGATAATTTTCGACCGTGTTGATAATGGTATAAGTTTGCTGATCGACTTCGATATTTAACTTATCCCCTTCGCGGTAGTTATCGAGATTGGTAATAGAGAGTGTTTCTGGGATCAGGTGTAGCCAAAAGCCCTGCTCATCAACTTCACCTACAGTGAGGCTTGCCCCGTTAACGCTAACAAACCCTTTGTACAGCACGTATTTTTGCCACTCTTTTGCTAATGCTAATTGCATTTTACAGTTGTCTTGATGGTGGTTAATTGAAAGTATCTCGGCCATACAATGAATGTGGCCCGATACGATATGCCCGCCCAGTTCAGTCCCAAAAGTCACTGAACGTTCAAAATTCACCGTCTCATTGACAGCCAGCTTACCTAGGTTGGTTAACTTCAATGTTTCATCAATCACATCAAAATTTATAACACAGCACCCTTGAGTGTCTGATGCAAACTTCACCACGGTTAAACAACAACCATTAATGGCTATGCTAGCGCCGATATTCAGGTTTTCAGCGTATTGCTGTTCTACTTGTAAAGCTAGCCTTAGTACACCGCCTTGGTTAGTAGCATCAACCACAACGGCTTGCGTTTGCACAATTCCAGTGAACATCGCTTTCTCTTTTCTTCATTAAATAGATAACTGCGATTTTTATTGATCTATGAATAGATTACAATGGCTGTCTGTTTATTTAGTTGTGTATTTTATGTCTTTTTGTAGTTGGGAAGCCAAAAGGTTAATTTCGTTAGCCATTCCTGTTTTTTTGGCACAGGTAACCCTTATTTTAATGACGGTTGTAGATACCGTGATGGCAGGCCAAGTAAGTGCAACAGACTTGGCAGCACTTTCTATTGCAACGGGTATTTGGAATCCGTTAATGCTTGCATTGCAAGGCATATTATTGGCGTTAACGGGTATCATAGCGCAGTTTGCTGGTTCAAACGATAAACAAGGTATTAGCCACTACTTTCAACAAGGTCTGTATCTGGCGTTAGTACTTGCCATAATCGGTTTAGGGCTGGCAAGCCTTGCTGATACTGTGCTAAGTCAATTAGACACCTCACAGTCTATTACCCATTTAGCTGAGCAATACATTCATTTTGTAAAATGGGGTATTTTTGGTTTTTTACTTTTCAGTGTGTACCGCAATATCACTGAAGGTATGGGAATGACCAAACCTGCTTTCTACATTAGCTTAATTGGCTTAGCGGTCAATATTCCTGCCAATTACGTATTTATACACGGTAAATTAGGTTTTCAAGCCTACGGTGGCGCGGGCTGTGGTATTGCCACGGCGCTGGTATTTTCAGCAATGGCGTTAACTCAGGTTGTTTATTGTCACTTTAACAAAAAGATTGATGCCAAAGCATTATTAGCAAATTTTAGAGCGCCAAAGCCCGCTACTTTATGGACTATCACCAAAGTGGGTATTCCAATTTCATTAGCTACTTTTTTTGAAGTTACGCTATTTGCCTGTATTCCTTTGTTTATAGCGCACTTAGGTGCTGTTGCTGTTGCCGGTCACCAAATTGCAGCCAGTGTGACGACTTTATTGTTTATGATGCCGTTGAGCCTCTCAATTGCGATTAGCATTCGAATAGGCAATTTATTTGGCCAACAACATTATCAACAGTTAAAAAATGCCGTTAAAACAAGTTATATTCTCGCGGCAATTATTGCTTTTCTGCTGGCAAGTGTGACCTTTTTTACCCGAGATATTATAAGCCAATTGTATTCTGACAACCCTGAAGTATTAACTCTTGCTTCTTCAATCATGGTACTTGCTTGTATCTACCAGTTACCAGATGCCCTGCAAGTTTCTGCCAATGGTATTTTACGTGGATTGAAATACACGGCACCAATTGGTTATATCACCTTTGTATCCTATTGGTTGATCGGCTTTGCGCTTGGCTTCGTACTTGCTCGTACAGATTTAATTGTTCCAGCACTGGGCCCTCATGGCTTTTGGATAGGCATTATTGTGGGGTTAAGTGCCGCAGCAATTATGTTGATGTTCACGGTTCATAGGCGATTTAAACATGCACCTTTTTTGCAAAACCAATAGCCTTTTAAACTCTATCATCGCAACAGCGTGCGTGGCACTTATTGCCTGCACGCCCTCTTCCGGTGATGTAAATCACACCTACGCGCAAAGATTAGAAAACGTGCTTAAAACCGAAAGTTTTAAGCTATCTAAACCAAGTACACTAACTGTTAACCACGTTACTGAAAATACTGAAGATAAAGCAACCATTGGTATGCTTGAACTTGCCCAGTTACGACAGTGTAAACTTGCAACCCTTATTGCTGAGCACAATAACCAGCTTGGCAAAACTGCAACGCCTGCTAACATTCTTAGTTATCAAATTAAGTTTATTCAAAGCGCAAAGGAGTGCTTAGAAAGCTTTGAAGAACAAGATGAGCTATTTGAAAAAATAAAACTCACCGCAATACAAAAGCAAGCAAACCTTGCTAACTACTTTAGAGCTATGCTGCTCAACGAAAGCGAGTTTAAGCAAAGCTGGCAGCTAAGCTCGACACACATTGATGAAAACACCGCAGGTTTTAGCGAAACCGTGAGCGCGATGGAGCAAATTGCTAAGTTAAACAATCAAATTAATACCGGCAAAATAAACGCTATAAAGCCAGAGCAAATCATCAACCAACTCGAAGTATTAAATCGTTTTAAATACAACAAGCTACTCATTTCTGCGGCTCGTGTGCAAACACATTACAATCAACAATTAACAGCGCTGCTCATGAAGTATTCAAAAGATGATCTCTGCCCTGCAAACAAGAATAAACAAAAAGCACAAACGTTGAGTAATGTGTTTAAAAAGTTTTATTTAGAGCAACTACAGCCTTATCAATCATTCTTAGTGGGTCGATTAGAAACTCTACAACCTCTTTACCAGCAAATATGGCGTGACACCGAATTGGCCCAGTTTGTAGATAGCGACAGTAATGACGCAATTTTACAAAGTCTTAAGCACTCTGCGAAAAGCCATGTTGCTTGGTGGCAAGGTTTTTACAGAACGTGCGAAATTAGTCCGTTATGAATAAAAAACCAGCACTTAGCACAAAAATAGCTAAAGCTGCTTGATTCACACAACCAGTCGCTATATATTAGCCTCCGTTGTTTAGCCACGCTAACAACAGTTTTAAATCAAAATACAACCGTAGCTCAGTTGGTTAGAGCACTACCTTGACATGGTAGGGGTCGGTGGTTCGAATCCACT